>JADLAJ010000236.1 GCA_020848255.1 Chitinophagales bacterium | reverse complement strand
TTCGGAATCAAAGGTAATTTGATTTTTCAAATTCCGAACCTTCGGAACGAAATTTTTTAGCTGAACCGTTTTGTCTAATAATATATAAATATCTATTTAAATTTTTTTATTTATTACTATATATTACCGGTGTGAATTGGTGGATAGATTAATGATAAACAATGAACGATTAACGATTCTTTTTTTATAGATACTGTTTATTCACAACTTATAAACAGTATCTATTTTTTGTGTTTTGCGTTCTATCTTATTGAATTTGTGATAATTCATTATTCATCGTTCATTGTTCATTGTTCATTAATACACATCTTCGTATAACTTTATCCATACTGCAATGTGCATATTTTCAAACGTTGGTTTTCGTGTATTAGTTCACTTTTGCTGTTTCTAAATTTTTAATAAGTGCTATTGTCCGTGGAGATAATTTTACAGTGATTTTAAAAGTTGTGGATATAATATTCTGTCCACATTGATTCACATAAAGCACAAATTTTAAACATATTCTATTGTTGGAAACCGGCTCAATAAAATAAGGGGTTTTGAAACGAAGTTAACAGGTGTGTGTATAAGTCGATTTTCACTGATATAATTTGTGAAACGCAATATATTGTTCCACGTTTTTGGTTACAAAATAGCTAATTGCTTGATTATTATGGATTCTGTTCCGGATGCTGGTGGATGAGATATCAAACATGGGTAAGTCGTAAGTTGTGAGTCGTGAGTCGTGAGTTGCTTCTACATCTACCTGTCTTTTATAAACCAGCACTTCAAAGTTTTCTAAAATCCATTCTACTTCTTTCCATTCGTTGAATTTAGCCACATTATCTTCTCCTATTATAAGATGAAAAGTATAGTCCGGAAATTGTTTTATCAGTGCTTTTAAAGTAATGTGTGTATAAGAAGGTTTTTCTAACTGAAATTCAATATCGGATACTTTGAAATAATCGACATTTTCTACCGCTAGCTTTACCATCTGTAAACGATGATGTTCGTCGGCCAGTTCGCTGTTTTGTTTAAACGGATTTTGCGGCGAAACGATAAACCAGACTTCATCCAGCCGGGCTGCTTCTCTGATATGGGTAGCTACCAGTAAATGCCCGATGTGAATTGGATTGAAAGAGCCGAAATATAAGCCGATGGTTTTAGTCATTAGCAAAAATGGATTTGTAAACTTCTTCTATTTGTTGATTCATCAAAGTTACATCAAATTGCTGTACGAATTGAAAGGCATTTTCAACAAGTGTGGTGCGTAGTATAATTTCTGTGTTGAGCAGCTGCAGTTTATGCACAGCATCTTCTACATTATTATAGGAGAGACCATTTTTTTCATGTTGCAGCAACTCATTTGCAGCCGGAAAATTATAGCTGAGAACAGGAATTTTAGATGCCATCGCTTCTAACAATACCAGTGGAAAACCTTCATTTTTAGAAGTGAATAAAAAGATATCAAAAGAGGGAAGTAGTTCCTGTATGTTATTTCTAAAACCCAACAGATGAATGTTAGAATTGAGAGGTTGGAATTGAGATTTAAGAGATCCGTCACCGATTATTATAAAGTGATAATTTTTATGCTGTGTAATATAATTTTTAGCAATCTCAATAAATTCACTAATATTTTTTTCTTTCTCCAATGCTGAAACTATACCAATTATTCTGTTTTCATTTGATAAACTTAATTCTTGTTTTAGTTTATTAACCCTTAATTGTTCATTGTTAATCGTTAATCGTTTAAGATCAATTCCCGGATGAATAACACACAATTTTTGTGCATCTACAAAATGACTAAAACCACTTTTTATAGTTTCACTGACACAGATAATTTTTTTTATTTTCTGATGCGTATATTTCCATTTCGAAACAACGCGGAAGTTAACATGTCTGTGTATAAGTGCAGGAATATTCATTCCCAGTAAATCAGCCAGAAGATACGTGTTTATAGCATGACTGTCGTGCAGGTGAATTAAATCAATCTGAGTTTTTTTACAGACTTTTTTTAACTCCAAAGCAGCAAAAACATCTGCACCAAATCGTTTTTTATAGGTGAATATGTTTTCATTTTTAGCCGCATTTCTTTTTACCAATTCGGCATTTTCCGGACAAAATAAATAATACTCAAATTCAGCACTTGTATGATTAAATAAATAATCTACTTGTTGCTCGCCGCCGCGCCAGTTTAGGGATGATATGATATGTAAAATCCTTTTTTTCAAGCTTCTTTGTTATTTAAAAATCCCAGGCAACTTACTACTAAAAAGATAGATGTTCCCAACTGGTTTTCTATAAAAGGCTCCCAGCACATGAGCAGCAGTAACATTAAAAAGGCCAGACTATAGACTAAATTTTTTTCTTTGACAAACTGAATTAAGGGTATTAATAAACAGATACAAAACAACATACCCAATATTATTCCAACTCCGCAAACAGTATATAAATATTGGTTGTGAATATGAGAGAATACATCCTTTTTAAACTGTGGAAATCGTTGCTGATAAATTACATTCATTTCGTCCTGTATATCTCCTAAACCTACACCGCTTAGTTTATTTTTTTGAATCAGTTCGATACCAATTTTATCCGATAAGATTCGTCTGGAATCAGATACCTGATTGGTACTATCCTGTTGATTTTTGTACTGAGAAATTCCGTAAAAAGTATAAGCTATTTTACTTTTAATAGTTGGAATTTTTTGATAGGAAATTACAGCACTGAAAATTAATAATAGTATCAAACCAATAGTAAATACAGGCTTTTTCTGTGTGAATAACGTAATGATTCCAAACAAAAAAACACTGAAGTATAACAACACAATACCAGTTCTCACTGACAAAATATGGATGAAATAAATAAACCAGATCAGTAAAATAAAATTGATGAATTTTTCTATTATCGAGCTTACTTTTATTAAATTATACAATACAAATAGTACAGCTATACAAATCAAAACAGATAATGAAACATGGTGAATAAGTGTGGGGATTACTTTTCCTTCTGCATATAAATTTGTATACAATGCTGCATTTGGTAAATATTGTATATAACTCCAAACAGAACTTATCAGACAACAAAGAATAAAGAAATAGTGTATGAGTTTTTGCTGTTCTTTTTTAAGGCTTTTAACCGCAATTAAACTCACAGGAATAAACAAGAATGGAATTTTGTTTTTTAGGATATTAAAATATTCAGCATGATTCGTTGAGTTAAAACCGGATAGCAGGTAAATTATAAATATTCCGGCAAACGAAATTCCGAGCAGTGTTTTAAAATATGAGGCAAAACTATTTTTCCAATTTTCATTCGCAAAAAACACGATGCAGGCAGCTACGGTGGCAACACTTTGTAAAAATCTGGAAAAAAATATTCCTGCAATCCATATTACGAGTATGAATGTAAATGTATTTTTTATCTGAGACTGATTTAAAATCTTGTTACTTATTAGCTGTTACGTAATACTTTTCAGGAACTAATCACACAAATTTACTGTTTATCTACCTAAATTATTGCTAACTTTATGACCACAGTGTCAACCGAACCAATTACAGATAAAGAACAGCTCTTCGAAGACGAGCTTTTACCGCATGCAGATGCGCTGTATAACTTTGCCTACCACCTTACTTACAATGAAGAAGACGCCAATGATCTGGTGCAGGATACCTTTATGAAGGCCTTCCGTTTCATCAATTCATTTGATTCGGGAACTAATGCGAAGGCCTGGTTGTTTAAAATACTGAAGAATGGATTCATCAATGAATATCGCCGTAAGAAGAAAGAACCCAGTAAGGTAGATTACGAAGATATTATAGCCTATCAGGATGCAGATGAAGACAAAGGCGGAGTTGCGTTTGATTTAAGAGAAGATATTTTTGATGGCATGATGGGTGATGAAATCACAATAGCCCTAAACAGCTTGCCCATTGATTTCAAAACAGTTATCCTTTTGTGTGATATTGAAGGATTTACATATGAAGAAATTGCTAAAATAATTGATATTCCCATAGGAACCGTTCGTTCCAGACTGCACAGGGCACGTAATATGCTCAAAGAAAGTTTGAAAGAATATGCAGAAAAAATGGGTTATAAAAAATAATAGTATGAGCCATATTCGACCACCACACAATTGCAACGAGCTGATTAAGGATATTTCTTTAATGTTAGACGGTGAATTAGACAGACACTCGGAAAACATATTGCGTGAAGAAATTGACAAATGCTCCACCTGCAAACAGTATTTAAACAGCCATGCTGCTTACAAAAAGAACGTTTCGCAAAAAGTAACCAGAATGTGCTGCGGAGAAGATTTTAAAGAAGCACTCCGATCTAAAATAAGAGGATTATAACTTACCTCCCTCTTCCAATACCAATTCTTACAGAGAAAGCAATTTCGTAGTACGAAAAATCAGTACCTACTTTTTCACCTTTATTACTGACCGGAAAATCTGCATGAAAAGTAGGTTTATAATCTAATGAGAGTATCAGCGGTATTCTTAAACGTTGCGATGTGTAATCAAATCCAATAATTGGCGATATTCCTAATGCAAAATATAATTGTTTGCTGGCAGAGTTCTTTTTACCAAAACCAATTCCCGGTCCGGCTCCCAAATAAGCAGAAAAATTACTTCTTCCCAACATCCAGTGCTTTTCATACAAACCCTGAATATGCATCCCGGGTTTATTTAATATTAATCCGTGATAACCATATCGCAAAAGCATCTCTATCGCATGTCCGTTTTGATTATCGAAAAAATAAACACCGGTCAACCCAATTCCATAGCCAAACCTCGCGCCAACAGCGCCTTTGTATTCCTGAGCAGCTGAGGTAAGTGATTTTAACATCATTGCAAAAAATAGCACAATGACAACAATGTGTTGTTTTTTTAGCATAGCCTAAATTAAGGATTATTCTTCTACAACGTCCGTTGTTAGCCAAAAATTGTTTATTCCCTCACCTATAATGATGGAAACAATCTGTTGTTGAATAAGTTCTAACATTCCCAGGAAAATAAAAACCGCATGTATTTTACTTTCGCAGGTAGTGAATATTTCAGCAAAGGAAGCTTTTGTTTTGCTGCTTATAAAAGCAGTTAATTTATCTTTCTCTGTTTCAATGGAGAATTTGAACGGATCAACCGTATGTACGACTTTTTCGTTTTTTGTCTTGTACTTATCCATCGTACGCTGATAAGCCTTTAACAATTTGAATAATGTAATCGTTTCGAGTTCTGCTTCTTCAGCCAGTAATTTTATTAAGGTATCAACTTCTTTTTTCTGATTTCCACGGGAATAGCGTAAAGAACGGTTGCCTTCGAATTCCTTCAATACTTCAACAATTTCTTTAAAACGCTTGTAATCTAATAAAGCCTGAACCAGTTCTTCTCTGGGGTCAATTTCATTCCCCTGCTCATCCACTTCTTTTCTGGGAAGCAGCATTTTTGCTTTAATACGCATCAGGGTCGCAGCTACCAAAATGAACTCACTGGCCACTTCAATATTTAAACGTTCCATGTGTTGGATATAATCCAGAAAATCATTTGTAATTTTATGAATCGGAATATCGTTAATACTCAGCTCATCCCGCTCAATGAAGAATAGGAGTAAATCGAAGGGGCCTTCGAATTGGGGCAAATGTATGAGGAATGGCGCTGACATGTTAATGTAAAAATACACAACCTGCTAAACAAATAGGCTTGATAGTTATCTACACACCAAAAGTTACTAACAGAATAAAATACACTGCAGATTTTGTATTCAGCCAATATTTTGGTATACAGTATGAGTTTACCGAAAACCCTGAATTTATTAGTGTTTCGGATAAAGTCTGTCTCAATTATTCATCGACTGTAAAAAATGGTTTCTTCAATATTTTTCAGGACAATTTATTACTGGAAAGTAATATTCGTGACCAAAGGATTTTTGTTTCACGTGAAGCAGCTATGCCGGTGTTTTTTCAAACTACAGAAAATTTTGATATTCGCTTTGATATCTTTTCCTGCATATTTTATTTACTGTCCCGATATGAAGAATATTTACCACACGACAAAGATGTACACGGAAGGTATAAATCATCGAATTCTATTTTGTCAAAAAAGGAATTTAATTTTTCTCCTATTGTAGAAATCTGGCTGATTTTTTTAAAAGAAGAATTACTGAAAATTAATTCAAACCTTCCTTTCAAAAAGCACGAGTTTGAATATGTACCAACGTTTGATATAGATAATGCTTTCAGGTATCTCGGCCGAAACTGGTTTCTGAAACCACCTAATATTTTTGATTCAAATTGTATCCCTGTTCTATTAAAACAACAAGCAGATCCTTTTGATATTTTTGAGAAACTGCTGGAAGAAATTAATAAGTATAATTTAAATCCGATTTTCTTTTTTCTATTAAGTGATGCGGATAAGAATGACAGCAATGTTTCTCCCGCATCTGTAAAATTACATTCAGTCATTCGAAAATTGAGCAGTAATAAAATCGGCATTCACCCGTCATATCTGGCTACTGCAAGCAATCTGCTGCAACAGGAAAAATCTTTGTTAGAAAAGATTACATCACAGACAATCACCATTTCCAGACAGCATTTTTTAAAAATCAGTTTTCCGGATTATTACAGAAATCTGATAGCAGCAGGCATTCAAAAAGATTTTTCTTTATGTTATCCGGATGTAACAGGGTTTCGTGCAGGTTGCAGCAGACCGTTTTATTTCTTTGATATTGAAAAGAATGAAAGTACTTCATTAATTATTCAGCCATCTTGCTGGATGGACGCATCTTACGAGTATTATCAGGTTTTAAATAATGATGAAATACGCCTAAATTTCTTAACCATTTTTAACCAACTTAAAAAAATAAATGGTATATTAGTTCCAATATTTCATAACGATTTACTCGCTATGGATAAATATTGGGGTATTTTGGGGTTTATTAATTTACAATCAATTTAGGGGGATGAAAAATAATTTACATTTCAGAATAATATTATTTTCAATAATATTATCATTTGGTCTATCATCAAAAGGCCAGGATTACAAATTTTCGCAGTTTTACAATTCACCATTAAATTTAAATCCTGCTTTCACGGGCAAGATAAATTCTTTATATCGTCTAGTGGCTAACTACAGAGTTCAATATTTACCGGTTCAAAGTCCATCGCCATATAATACATTATCTGCTTCAGCAGATTTTGGTTTATTAAGAGACAGGCTAAAAGGCGATATTTTTGGCGCAGGCATTGTTTTTACAAACGACAGACAAACAGCAATAATGTCTAACACACTTATGGTATCTTTGGCTTATCACAAGAGTCTAGGTAAGAACAAGAATCATTATTTAAGTGCCGGCGTTCAGGTTGGTTTTATTCAACGCTCTGTGAATACTAATAATTTAGCGTTTGAAAACCAATTTACAGGTGCTGGCTTTGATATTAATAAACCAAATTTTGAAAACTTTTTCAATACAAATGGCATTAATAAATTTATTAAACCTAACATTCATTTAGGTTTATTCTGGTCATCTAACTTCACCAAGACTATCGGAGCTTATGCAGGTGCGTCTGTTTTCAATGTATTAAAACCAAAAGATTCTTTCTTTAAATCGGATAATGAACGTGCCATGAGATACAATGCACACGCAGGTTTATTTATAGATGTTAAAAAAGTTGTATTGATTTCTCCTAACGGGATGTACATGTTCCAGGCAAAAGCCCAACAATGGATAGCGGGATCTACTTTCTCATTTAATTTATCAGGTAAAAGCGAGCCATACAAAACAGCTATTTCTGCTGGTATATGGGTTGATGGTGGGGCAAAAAACACATTAATACCAAACGACAAATCATTGAATGCGATAATATCTTCTGTAAGCGTATCATTTATGGGTCTGCAAATTGGTGTTAGCTATGATGCTACCATTAAGAAAGACTTAAGCAAAGCAGATAAATCATTCGGCGCATTAGAAGCATCTATCATTTATACCAGCAAACCTTTGGATAAAAAGAGAACATATTCTCCTTTATTATGTCCTAAATTCTAACATTCATTTCATTAATTTATATATAGCCGGTGATTTAATCACTGGCTTTTTTGTTTCACGTGAAACAGACTTTAGTTATAGGATGTCATTATTCCATGACACAAACTCCGTTTTTATCATCTGGTTTTCTATTTACCAAGACTACCGTATTTTGTTTCACGTGAAACTATGCACATACAGAAATAAACAAAGTGAATAATTTTGTGGAAATACCCTGTAGTTATCAGATCCAAATAGTTTCACGTGAAACTTGTTAACTCTAATTCACATGCCTGTTATAAACATGTGCATTATTTTGTGGAAGTTCGACTTAGCAATAATTTCTCATATGGCACTACTTACGACTCACGACTTATGTATATCTTTGTACCATGTTTCAATCGTACGATGTAATAGTAGTTGGTGCCGGTCATGCAGGTTGTGAGGCTGCTGTAGCTGCCGCTAAAATGGGCAGCAAGGTATTGTTGGCAACCATGAATATGCAAACCATTGCACAGATGTCCTGCAACCCGGCAATGGGTGGTGTGGCCAAAGGCCAGATTGTTCGCGAAATTGATGCCATGGGTGGTTATTCAGGTATTGTGTCGGATAAGACCATGATCCAGTTCAGGATGCTAAACCTGTCGAAAGGACCTGCCATGTGGAGCCCCAGAGTACAAAGCGACCGTATGCAATTCCATTTGGTCTGGAGAGAGATGCTGGAAAATACGCCCAATATCGATTTCTGGCAGGATATGGTAAGTGAACTATTAGTAGAAAACGGAGTGGTGTGCGGTATCAAAACCGGCATGGGAATGGAAATTCGATCTAAGGCGGTGGTGCTTACCAACGGAACCTTTTTAAACGGTATCATACATATCGGTGAAAAGCAATTTGGCGGTGGCAGGGCAGGAGAAAAGGCTTCATTGGGTATTACCGAGCAATTGGTTTCTTTGGGTTTTGAAAGTGGCAGAATGAAGACCGGAACGCCGCCAAGGGTAGACGGCAGAAGTCTGGATTATTCCAAAATGGAAGTGCAGAACGGAGATGAGGATATAGTAGGCTTTTCGTATAAAAATATTGAAAAACCAAAAGAACAACGCTGCTGCTGGATTACCTATACCAATGAAAAAGTACATGAATTGCTGAAAACAGGGTTTGAGAAATCACCGATGTTTCAGGGAAGAATTCAGGGTTTAGGACCAAGATATTGTCCTTCCATTGAAGATAAAATAAACCGCTTTGCCGATAAAGACAGACATCAGATATTTGTAGAACCGGAAGGCTGGAACACCGTGGAAATCTATGTAAACGGATTTTCTACCTCTTTGCCGGAAGATGTACAGTACAAAGCGCTGACCCAAATTCCGGGTTTCGAGAAGGTTAAAATGTTCCGTCCGGGTTATGCGATAGAATACGACTATTTTCCACCCACACAATTAAACCTTTCCTTAGAAACAAAACTGATTAAAAATCTCTTCTTTGCAGGACAGATAAACGGTACCACCGGCTATGAAGAAGCAGCTTCTCAGGGTATGATGGCAGGTATAAATGCACACCGAGCCATCAACGATTTAGATCCGCTTATCCTGAAAAGAAGCGAAGCTTATATAGGAGTATTGATAGATGACCTGGTGAATAAAGGCACGGAAGAGCCTTACAGAATGTTCACCTCCAGAGCGGAATACCGTATTCTTTTGCGTCAGGATAATGCAGATTTACGACTGACAGAGTTGTCTCATAAGATTGGTTTTGCAGAACAAGAGAGAGTAGACAGAGTTAGAGAAAAGAAAGCAAAGACAGAAGAAATTATACAATTCATAAAGGAATTCAGTGTTGAACCTTCTGATATTGACACTTACCTGGAGTCGAGAGGAACTACAGCGATGATGCATAAAATGAAACTGGAAAAGATTATTACCCGCCCTCAAATAGGTATTTTAGACCTGATGGAGCATGTTCCTGTAATAAAAGAACACTTAACTAAGTACGAAAAAGAGTTTCTGGAACAAGCGGAAATCTCTGTTAAGTATGATGGCTACATCAATAAGGAATACGAGCAGGTGCAAAAAATGGATAAGATTGAGAATGTAAAACTAAAGCCTGAATTCGATTATATGAGTCTGCCTTCATTAAGTATGGAAGCCCGTCAGAAACTTACTAAAATGAAGCCACAGACACTCGGCCAGGCCAGCAGAATATCCGGTGTTTCACCATCAGACATTTCCGTATTAATGGTTTATTTAGGAAGATAGTTAAATTCAATAATGAAATAATTTATCAATGTACCAACACAACAGCATTAAGAAATACAGATTTCGTTATTACGTCGTTTTATTGATACATTGCCTTATTGTTTTTTCCTGCGCCCAGATTTCAGCTCCCACCGGAGGGAAAAAGGACACAAACCCTCCTGAAATAGCAAGCTCTAATCCTATCAATTACACCACTAATTTCCATCAAAAACAGATTAAAATTGAGTTTAACGAGTGGATTGAACCACTTACAAACCCTAAAACACAGGTAATTATTTCACCCAATGTTGAGCCGTTTCCGAAAATCGATATTGCCAGAAATGAACTTAGTATTCAGTTAAAAGATTCCCTGCAGCCAAATACTACCTACAGTATTTTTTTTGGCGATAATATCAAAGACAATAATGAAGGAAATACGTTTCCTAATTTTAAATACATCTTCTCTACAGGGCCTTTTATTGATTCTTTGAAAGTAAAAGGAAGCATAAATACTTCCCTGGATAAAATCCCTGATAACACTTATTTGCTCTTGTACAAAGAAAAAGAAGATTCAGCCTTCATTAAAAAACGCCCTTTCTATATTACAAAAGTGGAAGCAGATGGCAGCTTTTCGCTGGAAAATGTGAAAGAAGGCGATTACAGAATTTACGCATTAAGCGATAAAAACAACAACTATTATTATGATTTACCCACGGAAGCCATTGGTTTTACCGACAGTATTTTTCATATAAAATCAAGTTTGGATACACTGAGTTTCCAGTTATTTTTACCGGAAGACTCTACTTTGCGTATTTTCGATTTTGACAGAACGATCAAAGGAGGTATTTTACATGTTACGTTTAATAAGGAATTGTCCTTTAATAAGGATGAGATCACAATAGATATTTTAGAAAACAAGGAGATTTCTCCCATTGCATTTCAGGAAAAAGAACCAAAGAAAATGGCCGTTTATTTTCCAAAACTAAAAGCAGATACCAATAGTTTTACGCTGATTATTAAAAACAACAATAAATTTGTTGATACACTGAGAGTGCGTTCGGAAAGCAAAAATTATAAAACACCGGTTCCTTTCTTTAACGATACAACAGCGTATAAATCTTTAAACGTGATTGAGTCAAAACCACTAAAACTAATCGCATCTTATTATAGCCTGGAAAAAATTGATACCACCAAAATAGAGATTACGGATACCTCAAATGCTAAAATTCCCTTCAAGGTTTCACGGGATGAAGATTTGCAAACTTATTTCTTTGCTGCAGCCTGGCAAGCCGGCATGAAATACAAATTAACACTTTCAGACTCAGCTTTGTCGGATTTGACCGGAAATTACAGTAAAAATCAAAAAATTTCATTTTCTGTGACTTCCATTAAAAAAGCAGGTAACTTATTGATAACGTATGAATTACCACAAAAAAACCACAATTATATCGCAATTTTAAAAGATAATGCGGGCAAAGTACTGGATAAACAAATTCTACGCGATTCTCAGGCGCTTAAAATTGACTATGGTTTGCAGTTTGCCGGCACCTATTCTGTGGAAGTGATCGATGATGTAAATAAAAACGGAATCTGGAACTCCGGAAGTTTTGCCACAAAAACATTACCTGAAAAAATATATAAGGAATTAAAGCCCATTATCATAAAAGAAAACTGGGATGCAGAAGAAATCATAAAAGTGGATTTTTCTGTAAAATCGTCTGCTGCACCAAAATCTTTGGAATTGAAAAAAGAAATCCCAGGTAATAAACCGGCAGGTAAATTTATGCAAGAGCTCCCTGAAAACGATAGTGACAAAAAATAGTGACGTTCCACGTTTTTATTGATCCAAAAATATTATATTATTTTTAATATAACCAGAAGGCTTGCAGATTCGTCAATAATTTTGCAAAGCTGATTTTAGAAGCAAATGTCTGAATAATTTGATTTATCCACCAAAATGATAAAATAGTTCACAAAAAATCAAAAATATCACCATTTATGGGGATGCGGTGTTGTCATAGATTATCTATTTTTGTAATAACATTTAAAACCCTAATTTCAAATGTTGTCATATTGGTCAGTTAATTAGTAAGGATACATTTTTATGTACTGTTAATACTTTTACTGAATAAAATATCATAACCACCTTTCTCGGGTGACTCAATCAGGGTTTTATGTTGGATTCTTATTTCATTATCTCACAGATAAATAAATAATATAGAATAGATTTTAGAAACATAATAACCCCCTTCAAATGAAAAAAAACGTACAAACCCTTCTCCTTACTTTCCTGAGCATCTTATTTATTTGCCAGCATGCAAATGCTCAAACACACAAAAGTTATATTTCACGCGGAAATGAAAGTCTGCCCATGAACAGAGCAGCGTTTATTTTTTGCTATAACAACGCCACAATTTATAAAAATCCGGCTACTGCTGTTTTAAACAAAAACATAAATCATGTTTCTGTTGCATCAGAAATTCGTAAACAGGAACAAACAGATAACAGTATCTGCATGTTTCCAAATATCACTGAAGACGAACTTTGGATAGAATTGGATAACAAAAAAATACAAAAAGGAGATCTGCAAATTGAAATATACAACTCCAACGGAGAAATCGTTTTCAATGAAAAGATTAAACACAATCTTCATAAAATAAATGTATGTGATTTTACCTCCGGAACCTTTTTAGTAAAATTAGGAGACAACGTTCAAAAAATGATAATCGAATAAGAAACAGAATTCCATAAAAGATAAAAACAGAAACATATGCCCTGCTCATTACATAACAACCTTAAACACAAAAAAGCAAAAGAATATTTCTCCTGGAAAATGCTAATGGTTTTTATACTATTATTGTTTAATACATCCTTAAGTATTGCACAAATTAAATATTCAAATGTAAAAATATATCTACCGGATAACAAGATGGAACGACTCGATCTATTAGGTCTTTTAGAAGTAGATCATTTCGAAGAAATTAACGGAGCATTCAATTATACGGTTGATCAGGAAGAGTTAGCCTTGTTAAAATCATCTGGCTATAAATACGAAATAATAAATGATGATGCGGTTAAATATCTTGAAGAAGAAAATCAAAAATATTATGATGCTATAAAAAGCAATCCCTCTGCTCGAGTTGCTTTTGAAAGAACCGGAGATTTAGTCGATAGTATCATAAAAACACCATCTGCTTTTGTTGTGCAACCTACATTGGGTGGTTATTATAGATTAGGACAAATGGATACAGCTATCCGAACATTAAAAGCAACCTATCCAACATTAGTTGATACATTTACAATCGGACTGTCCACACTAGGAAGACCTATAAAGTGTTTAAAAATTTCTGATAATCCAACATCTGATGAAAGTGAGCCGGAAATTTTATTTATGGGTCATCATCATGCACGTGAAGCAATTGGCGGAGCCAGTATGATTTTTTTAATGCAATATTTATGTCAGAATTATGCAACAGATAGTCGCATAAAAGATTTAGTAGATAACAGAGAAATTTTCATTATTGTTTGTGCAAATCCGGATGGATGGGAACACAACAGAACTTTAAGCGCTTCCGGTGGCGGACAATGGCGTAAAAACAGACGTAACAACGGAAGTGGGCAATATGGTGTTGACTTAAACAGAAACTGGGGCGTTAACTTCGCAAATTGTACAGGAGCTGTTGGTGCAGCAAGTTGCGGATCTTCCACCACTTCATCAGATGTTTATTGGGGTCCATCTCAATATTCTGAACCGGAAACAAGAGCATTACGTTTGCTTTGCAGACAACGTGATTTTGTTGCCGTTATGGATCAACATTCAGTAGGTCCTTACTATAGCTTACCTTGGGGAAGACTCCCGCCAGTAGGTGTGGCAATGAGTGCAATAGATGATGATGTATACACACAAATGGCATCCGTTATGGGTAAATATAATGGTATGCGTTATGGTAGTACGTATCAAACACTGGGTTATGAAGTTTCCGGTGGTATGAAAGATGTATTGTTAAAAGGAGATGATTCATTGCCTAATGGTAAAAGTTACGGAATGACTGGTGAAGGTAGTAACGGCTCGTCTGGTACAAGCTTCTGGCCAATAGCAGCAGATATTGTAAGGCTTTGTAAAGGTATGGTCTATCAGGATTTACAGTTAATCTACACTATAGGTTCTTATGTAGATTTACAAGACAAAGGCAGCATCAACTTATCTGCAAAAACAGGTCATTTCAAATTTAATGCAAGAAGAATAGGATTAGGAAATGCACCGGTAACGGTATCTGTCATTCCATTACAAAATATATCTTCAGTTGGTAGTCCTGTTACCATAGCCACAGCAAGTCTTCCCAATTTTAACAGTGTATATAATGATAGTATTTCATTTGTTCTAAATCCTTTAATTGCAGCAGGCAACAGTATAAAATTTGCCTGGAGAATACAAACCGGTGGCTACACTTATTACGATACAGTAACCAACATCTTTCAGGGAAATGTACTATTTACAGATAATATGGAAGGTGCATTAGCTTCCACCAACTGGACAATTAATAGTGGTTGGGCATATACAAATGATGGTGCATATACAGGCACAAAATCTTTGGCAGAATCACCGGCAAGCAATTATGCAGACAATGTAAATCTGATTGCACAAAAGGCTACAAATTTAAATCTTTCCGGTGCAGGTGCAGCTTATCTGAGTTTTTGGGTAAAATACAGATCAGAAAATTTCCGTGATTTTTTAAGAGTAGAGGTGTCTACCAATGGAACCACATGGGTATCCTTGATTGGACAAAATACCATTAGACAACCCGGAACTTCTGATGGTGCAAGAATTAATGATTCCAGTGCATTGACCGGCATTAACGAATTTTGGTCAAGAGAGGTTTTTGATTTAAAAAATTTCCTGGGTGCTACTGCATTGCGTTTAAGATTTAGATTCAATTCCGGTGCCAATTCTATTTATGTGTATGACAATGATGCAGGTTTTAATATTGACGATGTAACGGTAATTACAGGCGGTACACCTGCGTTACTTCCTTTGGAACTAACAGCGTTTACCGGTTATAACGATGGTGCAGTAAATATATTGAATTGGAAAACGGCTACAGAATTTAATACAAAACATTTTATTGTTCAGAAATCTGTCAATGCCGTAGATTATGAAGATATCGGTATTGTTGCAGCAGCAGGAAACAGTTATACCACCAAAAATTATTCGTTTACCGATAAAAGTCCGTACAAAGGAGAAAATTTATACAGATTAAAAATGGTAGACCTTGATAATACTTATAAATACAGTAAACTGGTTTCAATAATATTGCAAGATGAAACTGCCGGTATAACACCAACAGGAATAGAAAAAATTTATCCGAATCCAACCAATGGAAAAATGTTTGTCAACATCAATGTAAACGAAGAGCAATCAGCATTTAATTACAGAGTATTTAATGTATTTGGTCAAGTATTAAATGATAACAATATTACACTTACAAGAGGACAGCATACATTAGAGCTGGATGCTTCAGCCTACGCGAATGGTCAATATTTTATTACGTTAACTGACCGCTCAAAAGGCATCAGCTATGAAGAGAAATTTATAAAGATGTAATAACTGAAAGAATAAAATAAGTACAACAACGTAAGGAAAGTTGTTTAAGTACATTTTTAACCCAAATAATTAACAAAAATCAAAAAAATCACCATAAATGGTGATGCGATATGTGGAAAGTTTTACTATTTTTACAGTGACATAAACCCTAAGTAATGTTAAAAGGTTTTTAAAACCTGCGGATGTACATAGAAACCCTAAACTCTACACACATTCCAAGGATACAAATTAAACACACGAAGTATTTTTCGTTTGTCTGATTTACCGACCTCTTCACTTTGATCTTAGTGTTCATGTTTAATGATAAACTTAAAATAAGTTCATGATTTAAACTTTACATTTTAAACATAATAAACCCCTTGTTATGAAAACCCTTTTACAAAAAACAATACTTATTATCACCTTGATAGTATGTTACCTCTCCAACCAAGTGGCAAAAGCACAATGTTCTTCTGGTTTCACTAATGCACAAATTAATTTTGATATGCATTATTTTGCAGCAGCATCTTTGCCAACAAGTCCATTGCAGTTTGCTATTGGAAAAAATGATATGCGTTTTGCATGGTCTGGTGGTGCAAATAACGTTTTATCCGGAATCAATGGTACGCACACTGGCAGTGGAAGCAGTTTAGCTACCGGAAACGATATGGAATTTTCTGTTAGAAACGGTGCAGATACTATTGTATTTGACAAAGAAGTATCTAACCTTCGCTTCAGTGTATATGATATAGACAGAAATCAGGTGATGAATGTCAGAGCGTATAATGCAGCCGGAACAGCACTGAATGTTGGGTTGGTAAGACCAACTGCAGGAACAATTACTGTAACCGGACACAATTCCACATCCGCAACTGCAACTGCAGATGCTGACTCTAGAGGAGTAACAGAAACTCATGGAACAGCCAATGTAACCATAGCAGGTCCGGTAAAAAGAGTAGTATTAACTTTTACAAGAACTGTTGCTGGTAATGACCAAATATGGATTTCTGATATTACTGCATGTAATAATAACACCACCACAGGAACATGGGCAATCGGCTATCAGGCAATTTCTACACCGGAAGTGGGACAACCAGCATATATGGTTGCAAGCTATGGTGACAGTATTATAGCGGTTGATATGACTAATGGTACTGTTGATTTGCTTTATGAAGTTGGAAATATAAATCTGATAGATACTTTATTTCCTCCGGCTATCAATTCATTAGCTTATGACCCGTATAATCAGATTGTTTATTTTTGTGATAATGCACGTACACCAAGAAACAGAGCTGTTTATAAATACGATATTAAAACAGGTGTTAAATCAACCTGGATTGCTGATGTAAGAAATTATGGTATTCAGTTATTTGGAAATGGAATGGGTAGCGGTGGCGCATCTTTCTATGACGGTGCATTATATC
>JADLAJ010000235.1 GCA_020848255.1 Chitinophagales bacterium | reverse complement strand
TCCGGTGTGGTTAATATCATCGTCTTATCTCGCATGGAGCACATGCCCGTAAGCCTGCCTAATTTCTGGTCGCCGAAATATTCCAGAAAATTACCCCAAACGTCTACGCTGTCGCCTTTCTGTATGTGCACTTGTTTGCCAAACGCGGTCATATAATTGGCATCAATATCAATAACGGCACTGTCGCAAAACATCAGTGCATTGTCATGACGTAGTTTTACATTTCCAATCAGTTTTCGGTATTTGCCCAGTTCCTGCGTTTGAAATAAAAGAGAATCCGACTTAAGAATTTCAATTTTCTTTTTTCGGGAGGTATCTTTTGGTGGTGGCGGGAAATAGATAGATTTTTGTGCAAAGACATTCAATATAAATAAGAAGCAAACTCCTGATAAAAGTAATTTACGCATTAAAAAACGGTATGTAGACGAATTTTTCAAAATAAAAAAGCCATTGCGAATATACAATGGCTAAAATAATAAACTGTTTTATTTATTTCACTTTCTTCGCAGCTTTAGGATTATTATCTAAAAACTGCTGAACAGATGTATCGGTAATGGTAATCGTTCTGCTTCTGTCTATCAGCGATAAACTGATGTATTTCTTAGGATTTGCTTTTAAGTCGGTAAGTACGGCATTCAGCGACTGAATCGTTTTAGTAATATCTTTATAGGCACCGTCTTCTTTCAGTAATTTGGAAATAGAACCGTCTCCGTCGTTAATCAAGGACAATGTTTTCTTTAATTGTTCTAATGTACCTTTGGCACTTTCAATGGTAGGAGCTAATTCTAAAGAAGCAATTTTTCCGGAGAAGGTCTGGAAATTGGTTAAAATAGAATCCAGTTTTCCGGATTCGGCAGTCAGTCTGCTTACATTTTTCATGATAGCATCAATATTTGCCTTGTTGTCTGTTAATGTACCATTTAAAGTGCTGATCATTTTATCGGCATTGCCCGCCAGTTTGTTTACGGATTGCAGAGTAACACTTAAATCACCGACAGCTTTTTTTAATAAGCTGTTTTCACCGGATCCTAATTGTGTATTTAAGTTAGACGCCAAAGCCTGAAAAGAACCGAGTGTGCTGTCTAGTTTTGGTTTTAGTTGTGCTATTAAATCAACTCCCTGTTCAATGGAGTTTCCTTTTACCAGACAAACTAAGGTATCCGTTTCTTTTGAATCAGTATTGCTTGTGCCACGCACCAATCCTACTCCCATTTTACCCAACATATCCAACGCGTAAATAATAAACTTACTGTCCTTGGGAATTACTACGTCTTTATTTAATTTTAAAGCTACGATTGCCTTGTATGGGAAGTTTGGACTGTTAGATATTGTTATATCGCTTACCCTTCCAATCGGAACGTCATTCTCCAGTACAGGACTTGAAGGAGTGATGCCAGGTACACGGTCTGCGACAATGTACACATATTTACTTCTCGTAAATAAGCTTTCACCTTGCAGGTATTTAAAGCCTAAGATGAATAAAGCGATACCAATAATGGTGAGTGCGCCAACTAAGATTTCGTTTTTGTTTTCCAAGGAGTCTGGTTTTAAGAATCACCAAATATAAGCAGAAAAATATAATATTCGTACTTTCAAGATTAAGCTAATTATAAGGAAAAACAAAACCTACTGCAAATAGTTTTTAGCTTCTGCGGCAGATAGTTTTTTTCCGTCTTTGTAAACTACGATAAAAGCATCTTTATACCCCGACGCTTTTACTTTTTTTAAAACCTTATTTGCCAGGTCAAAATCTGTAAAAGGAGCGTAGGCATATTTGTAAATACCATCTACTTTTTCATATTTGAGATTATTGTACAAATCGTACGCTTTATCTGATTTTGGCAATAGTTTAGAGGAAGATTTTATTTGTACTTTATAAATGATTCCTTTCTCTGATGTGGTTTCTTTGGGTTCAGTGACTTGTTTTACCAGTGTTTGTGTTTTGGGTGTATTTACTACTGGTTTTGTATTGATTAGCTCCGGTTCTGTATCATTTATTATACTACCTTGCTGATTTTCAATGACTGGTGGTGTTAATTTGTTTCCTTTTTCAACGGTATTCTTGTAATCTCCAAAAGCATGAAAAATAGCACCTGCTAATTCCTCCTGACCATCATTGGAAATTAGGTATTTTTCTTCCGTTTTGTTTGTTAGGAATCCTGTCTCTATCAATATGGATGGACAAGTTGTTCTATATAAAACCCAGAATCCGGCTTGTTTTACCCCGCGGTTGAATCTATTCAGTTTGTTCGTTAGTTGTTCCTGAACTTTGCTGGCTAAGAACGTACTTTGTTCGATGTTGGCATTCTGAGCTAGTGATAGCGCAATCATTGCTTCCGGTGAGTCCGGGTCAAAACCTTCATATGTTTTTTCGTAATTTTCTTCGAGCTTAATAACCGCATTTTCTCGTTTTGCCACATCCAGGTTAGCTTGAGATACATGTAAACCCATTAAAAATGTTTCAGTTCCAATCGCCTTACTTGGACCTGAATTGCAATGTACGCTGATGAAAAGGTCAGCATTATTATTGTTTGCCAGTAACGCTCTGTCCTGTAAAGTGATAAAAACATCTGTTTTTCGTGTGTAAAGCACTTTTACATCAGGATATTTTTCCTCAATCATTTTTCCTAAAGCAAGAACTACTTTTAAGGTAACATCTTTTTCATGTGAATGCAGAGAACCATTGCAACCACCGTCGTGACCACCGTGTCCGGCATCCAGAACAATCGTCTTAATTTTATAACTCGCAGCATTTTTTGAGACACATTGTCCAATAGTGTGAATAGATAATAGAAATATTAAGCAAGCAATCCGTATTTTTGACGTTTTAAACATACATTTGAAACTCATTAAGTATAGAAATATTTTATCGTTGTTAGACTTTATTTTAGATAAGCGCACTGTTTTTTTTCTGCTCATAATCCTTATGTCTGCTAATGTATTTTCTCAAAAGAAGCTACAAAAGAACGTTAAAATTATGAATGATACTACAGAACAAGCAAACTTCAAGCCAAATGTACTAAAAACGCCAGCAGATTCTGTTTCCAAAGATTCCACAATTGTGGAAGCAAAATCGATAAAAATTGCCGATAACGATTTGGAAGACAATGTGAAATACAAAGCGCAGGATTCTATTATCTACGATATTCCCAATAAAACGGTTTATTTATATGGCAGAGCGACCATCAAATATCAGGAAATGGATATGGCAGCAGGCTTTATCAAATTTAACTGGGACAGCAGTGAAGTATACGCAAAAGCCACATATGACGATAGTCTGGGTGCGATGAAACGGGTAGAGTTTAAAGACGGTACCGGCGAATATGTAGCCAATGAAGCAAAATTCATTTTCAAAACGAAAAAAGGAAAAATCCTTGGCCTGGTTACCCGGGAAATGGAAGGATATCTGCACGGAGACCAGGTAAAAGTAATTGATACCAACACTTTGTACATCAAAAATGCACGCTATACCACCTGTGATTTGGATGATCCGCACTTTTATGTCGAAATAGGCAAGGCGAAAGTCATTAAAGATAAAATTATGGTGGGCAAGCCGGCAGATATTGTGATTGCCGGCGTCAGAACGCCTTTATTTTTGCCGTTTGCCATGTTGCCTTCTCTTAAATCAAAAGGGACGGGACTGCTGATGCCTACTTATGGCCAAAGTACGGAATTAGGTTTCTTTTTAAATAATATCGGGTATTACTGGAAAATTAATGACGAGGTGGCATTAACTACTACAGCAGATGTTTACACACTTGGAAGCTGGGGGTTGCATACCAATCTGGCATATAGAAAAATTTATAAGTTTACCGGAAACCTGAGCTTTAACATCAATCAACAAAGAGGCGGTTCGCAATATGAGCGATTTAATCCTAATCGCCAGAAACCACCTTTGAATTTCGGTGTGCAATGGCAGATGAATCTCGACCCGAAAAAGATGTTCAACAGCAGTTTCAACATCAACCTGAACATTGTCAGCAACAAAACTTATCAGCTGCTCAATTCAAGAGATCCGCAAAGTGTACTGGCCACCAACTTTTCTTCCAGTATTTCTTACAGCAAGTACTGGCCGGGAAAACCTTACATAATTGCTATTAATACCAACCTGAACCAGAATACACAATCAAAACTGATATCGCTTACTTTGCCATCATTTTCTTTTAACGTAACGAGAATAAATCCTTTCCAGCGTAAAGTGGCTGCTACCAAACGGAAATGGTATGAG
>JADLAJ010000234.1 GCA_020848255.1 Chitinophagales bacterium | reverse complement strand
TCTTTCAGTGAGCCACTGCCGGATAATTCACTCATCATGCCGTACATGGCAGCTTTCCGTTTGCTTTCCGGGCCATCGCCGCCGGAGAATCGTTGTGTAAGCGAGGCAAACTGCTGTTCATTCAGCAATTTCTTTAAACCTTTTACAGCACTCACCTGAATATTATTTTTTAAATGAACCATGGAAAAGCGTTTTGCTTTCTGTACAGCCGTCTTTAAATCATTAATAAATAATTCACCTTTACCCACATGAATATAATTCAGCAATACATGCAGACTGGCAGGCAATTGCTGCCGGTTAATCGTCCAGCCAAGTTCACCTAATTCATCTGCTACTTCATAAATATCTATCGTATCAGATGCAAAGGCAAACAAAGTTGCTTTCGGATTTCCCAGAATCTTCAGGTCTTTAATTTCTTCCTCTATTTTTTGTTTGATGAATAGTGTTTCCTCATAGGTTTCTCTTGCCATGCGTCTGTAACCATCTTCACCAATAAAATTTAAAGCAGTCCAGGCTGCTGCAATCGGACCGCCACCGCGCGTTCCCATAAATGAAGGAGAACCATAAATACCACCGCTCCAGTCGGTCTTTACATAAAACTGTCCTTTGCGCAAATCTGCATTTTTATACAACACCACAGAGGCACCTTTAGCAGCATAACCATACTTGTGTACATCAGCCGACATAGACGTTACGCCATCAATTTCAAAATCAAATTTTGGTAATTCCACACCTTCCATTTTTAAGAAAGGTAAGATGAAGCCACCTACACAGGCATCAACATGGAATAAACACTTGTGTTTTTTTGCAATCACAGCTATTTCCTGAATTGGATCTATGGCACCCTGCGGATAAGATGGTGCAGAGCCTACTATCAATACCACATCCGTTGACAAATGTTTTTTTAAATCGTCCAAATCTAGTTTAAATTCAGCATCCACTTTTATCAATCTGTAATTGAATTCCATGGTGTCCGCTGCTTTGCAAAATGCAGGATGTGCAGTTTCTGCCAGCAACATCAATGGGTTCTTCGTTTGTTTGTGGAGTCTAGCCCATTCTTTCGCTGCTTTTACAGCCATAAAAATACTTTCTGTGCCGCCCGAAGTCATGGTGCCGCTAACACTTTCATCACCATGCAAGAAAGAAGCTGTCATTTGCACTACTTCATTTTCCATGTTTTTTAAACTCGGAAACACGGCCGGATTCAATGCATTGGTAGCAGAGAATTTAGCGTAAGCTTCTTTGATAACGCTATAATATTCATCACCGGGATAATAGACATACCCAAAAAATTTTCCTTCTTTCCAAAGCATATCATCTTTAGTATAATCATCCCATTGCTGGTAGATTTCTGATTTTGTTAATCCTGATGTTGGTAATGTCTTTTTCATAAGCTTAATTTTAAACAACCATTAATGGTAAGTGCACTTGCGATGGATATTCCTTAGTGCAAAATAGCTGCAACGAAGCAGGATTGCAAGTCTTATCATCGATTTCATCAAAATGGTCGGCATCTGCACCGGCAATAGAAATCCGGATGCGTTCTCCTTTTTTGATCAAATGTGATGTTGGAATTAATTCAAAATGTATTTTTTCTACTTTGTTCGGAATCCATTCCATCGCATCTTCTTTGTTGAATGTGTGATAAGGCGCAAAGGTGGGTACAGGCGATTTTTTGTTAGATTCTTTTCTGTGCAAACCACGAAATTGTCCTTCCGTAATATGCGTTGCTTTACCAAATTTATCCACCGAAGAAATGTACACAAACAACTGCACATCTTTAGCATTCGAACTAAGATAAATCTCAGCGGTGGCATGCCCGGTAAGTTCCATATTTTTGGTTAAAGGTTCTGATGTAAAATGCAATAAATTTTTGGTGCGTTTTGTCCAGTCCGCATAGGCAATTCTTCTGTTGTATCTGTATTTTATGGTTAAGCTGTTCCATCGGGCTCCGCCACTGGTGCCAAAATTTTTATCAATGGCATAATGTAAACAACCTTCTGTTTTGTTTTTTATTTTTTCAGGTAATGTGTTGTCTGCAGAACAAAAAAATGTTTTGTATTTGGAGTCATTCGGCATCCAGTCATACACATGTCGCCATTGTTCTTTTCCCATGGCATAATAGGAAATTGGCGGTTCATCCATAATGCCATTGTCAATATCTTTGAGGTGATAATCAAAAAAACGAAGCATCTCTGTCCAAACTGAAAATGTTTTTTTGTTGGAATAAATAAATGGTGAAATGTGTTGTGCCGGTCCATGATCCCATGGGCCGACTAATAATTTGACAGAATTTTTGGT
Organism: Chitinophagales bacterium; assembly: GCA_020848255.1. Lineage (GTDB taxonomy): Bacteria > Bacteroidota > Bacteroidia > Chitinophagales > JADIYW01 > JADJSS01. Next base: position 9,208 of record JADLAJ010000234.1, on the reverse strand, counting down.
ACTTAAGAATCCTTTGATAGCAGAATTAGCAAGTGCTCCGTCATACCAGCCGCCAATACGATAGATCGGTGTGTTAGATTGCTCGATTTTATCTTTGTAATGATGAACAGAAAACTCATTGATGCTTCTACCTAAATCCGGATGAATATCATTTCTGAAGGTGATTTTGTACATGCCGGAAAAGATATCAAAATTGCTCTGATGTTGCGCATGTGCTGTTTTATACTGTTCTGCTTTTGTATCTGCTTTTACCGGTTTCGGATTTTTGATTACAGCGTTTGCCACTGCGCCTATATATTTGAGGTTGTTTTTGTCGAGTGATAAAGTGGTATCCCTCCAGACTTCAATAAATTTTCCGTGACGCACGCCACCCGGAAAGGCAATGTCATTATACAAATCAAAAATACTGCTGCGTGGTATACAGGCTTTCACATTCGGATGCTGATTTACCAGCAACATTTCTGCTGTAGTTCCTAAATAGGAAATTCCGGTCGAGCCCACTTTCTGATTGCTCCAGGGTTGGCTGATAATCCAGTCCACAATTTGTCTGCCGTCTTCCACTTCTTCCGGACTGAATTCCATATGTCGTGTGCCATACGATGCACCTGTGCCGCGTACATCAATTATAACTACAGCATATCCATATGACGTAAAAAAGTCTATTTCTTTTTTGGTGATTTGGCCGAACAACGTTTTCGATAATAAACTGAACGGAAATTTTGTTTCAAAACTTCTGACATATCTGGTAAGAAATAAAACAGTCGGAATTTTTTTATTCTTTTCCAGTTTTTTGGGCAAACAAATATCTGCAGCCAGTTTAATGCCATCCCTCATTTCAAGATATTCAGAGTGATAATCAAATCCGTGGTAGTCTGCTGTTGTATAGCCAGCGTATTGGCCAAGTGTGCTCACTTTTTTCTGCTTAAAAATTCCTTTTCTAAGCGGTTTCTTTTCAATCGATTTTACATTCATCTTAATCTAGTATGATTTTTGGTAAAGATGGAATATCTAAAATAACACTCAGAATTAGCCTTTGTTTTCTATAGATATTTCATGAAAAAAAGTTACGGACTTTTTCAGACATATCTGCATCTCTAATAAAAAATAGATGTTAGAGCTTCGTTAAAAAATACGAATTCATCTTTTATGTTATGTTGTCTATATTATTGCCTTGCCGGATAATTACCTTTTACACAAATAATGTAATTCAATTTTACTCCAACCGGTGTAGCCGTGTTGGTTCTTAAATCAGGCAAATTAAATGTTGTTCTTCCGTCGCCGCCATACGTAGTACTTATTATAGAAAACAGAGCAGTATTGGAAATAATCTGTAGTTCACTGCCATCGCAAAGTGCCCAGTCTTTTGGTGCGTAATTACCTGCAAATAATTTTATTTCCCCAATGAAAGAACCAGTAGATCCGCTTGACAAATCCTGAACCGGCGCAGGAGTAGTTACAGGTGTAGCAATAATAGTAGCAACTGCTTCGGTGGGTAATGGCATAGATATATTCGCGTAGCTTAGGGGTACTGTAGATTTTATAAAATTAGAGGATGGTCCGTTCAGCGCAAACCCATTTAATTTATATGCCATCGCGGGATTTATCAGGTCGGGTAATGTGTTATTATTGCTGCCGGCTGCATTGCTGTTGTTAAGGTTTAAACAGGCAATCAGATTCGCCTGCGGATAGGGCAATGCTAATTTATAGTTGGCAGCAATTTGATCCGGAGTTCGTGCAACATCCCAGATGCGCACTTCATCCAAAGCACCAGCACCAAATTTAGCACTTACCGGATCGCCCCCGATGAACGTTGTTGCAGATGCTGCAATCAATGGTTTTGATGTGGACATTGGATTAATATCTGAGCCGGTGGCTACTTTTACACCATCCACATACAGGCAATAAAGACTGCCTTTTCCACCTGTCCAGGTAATGGCCAGGTGGTGCCAGCTGTTGGGTGCAAAATCTTTTGTTAAGGCAGAAGCCAAATATCCGTTTCCCTGCTGTCTGGTTCCTCCGATTCTGAAATGCAGGCCCACTGCCGGATGCAGAGAAAAGTAAAAAGCACCTTCATTTTCCAGATAGATGCCATTGCTGAATAAACGGTCATCGTGATGGTCTGCCCAGTTTTCTTTTTGTACCCAGGCTTCCCAGGTACCGTTTGTAGTAATACCCAAAGGTCTGCTTATATAGTCATCTGCTCCGTCAAAATGGAGTGCATTGTTTTGTGCGAATAAACTTGCTGTAAGCAATAACAGCAATACTGTAATACTTGATTTTAGAGGTGTAGTCATGTGAAATATGTTTATGGTAATTGTATGTTGAATAAATATTATTTATTTCTTTTATGTGAATTTACATTTTTTCATAACAAATCTAATGCCATACAATATTAAGAATTGGAAAGCCAATGATTTTATTTATTGACTAAAAAACTTCAACGCACCCTTGGGGTTTTGGGCATTAGAGGAATGCGGTCAGAGACCGACTGATTTAGCAGACACGAGTCGTCCTGCGGAAGACTCGCCTTTACATTTGTAAGTAGATAATTTAACTTTAATTCAAAGGAAAAAATACAATAAAAAAGGCCTGTATTTGATAACAGGCCTTTTCGTGGTGTTTTTATGTTTTACTGTCTTTCGGATTATTTATCCAGCTTGCAGGTTGAAAAGCCAAATGGTGCATACAGCGGACAAAAGCTGATGAGGCTGGTTAATACAAAAACGCCTCCTAATACCAAGAGGATAATTCCTAAAGTGCCGCTAACGGTGTTCGTAAAATACAATACGGCAAAAATTGCAGCAACAATTAATCGTACAATACGATCTGCGCTTCCCATGTTTTTTTTCATAACTAATTTTTTAGTGGTTAATAATTTGAATAAGAATGACAAGAACGGAAACGATGAGTACACACGTAAAGCAGATAGCTGTAAATTTGTAAATTGGCTTCCATTCTTTCATTTGCATATCAAAATTAGATAAGTGTAAATTGTTATGCAGTGACTAAAGTCACCTCAATGGATTATTTCTATAGAATCTTGGTGTTGCTTTACTTTTTCAAGCTTTTCAAGTTTTTTAAGAATACGGCTAACCACTTCTCTGGCGGTGCCGAGTTCCAGCGCTATTTCCTTGTGCGTAATCTTAATAGGATTTTTTCCGGTAAGTTCAGATTTTTCCTGCAGGTAGGTCATAATTCTTTTATCCAGTTTGTCATATAAAAGCTGGTTAATGGTGTCAATCAATTCTGTGTAGCGCATTTCATATTGCTGATAAAACAACATATTAATGGATGGATATTCTACGAGCCAGTGTGCAATTTTATCGGTTGGCAGTAAGATAAGTTCAGTTTCCTCTTCCGTGATGGCGAATATTTTGCTGGTATCATTTTTTAAAGCTGCTGAAAACGACATGATACAACTTTCACCGGGTTGAATATAATAGAGTAAAAGTTCTTTATCTTCTTTTCTGGTAAAAACCTTAATCAAGCCTTTTAATACAATCGGAATTACTTTTATAAACTGACCTTCCCGAATCAGTTCTGTCTGTTTAGGAAATTCTTTGATAGCAGATGCTGTCAGTATAGTCTCTAAAACATCACTTGCCAGGTAAGGAAATATTCTTTGTATTTCTTGCTGTTGCATGTTTAAAAATACGAAATGTAAGTTAAAAAAAACTAAACTGTTTCGATCAAAAGGTATTTAGATATTGTAGATTTCGAGTTAAAAATCACATGAATGAATTCACATATTGTTCTTGTTTCCTAATTTTTTTTATTACCTAACAATTATCAGTGGTAACTGGAACGCAGTCTCAAATGCATTATTTAAGTCACTATACGCACACCATTGTTCTTTTTTGCAATTATCTGTTTTTGTATCAAATATGAGCCTGATTTCAATCGAATTGGATGATTTTTTCTGTATTGTACTTGAAAATGTTCCTATATCATTTGTAATCGTTTTGTTGAAATTATCATTTAATATAATATCGCCTTTATCAGTTGAAATCGTATAGGTATAGTCATATTTATGAGAAAAGCCAAGGTATGCATTGCTTTTTCTAGTTTCACAATTGCTATAAATGTCAGATCCCATATGTAACAATGAGTTAAGCGTTACAGGAAATTTTTTTACTGGAGCAATATTATCTGTAATCCTGTAGTTTTTTACCCAAGTAATGGATTGGTCAGTTTCCGGGTTATAAGGTTTTAATTCAATAGATTCCAGTATTGTATTAGCATCACTTTCTATGATAGAATTTTTTAATTCTTCATAAAGGCTGTTTTTTTCTTTTTCAGTTTTATAATTGTATGCGTTTATCTTGTATTTATTTACAAATTCACCTGCTGTAATCCGAGCTGCATTTACCTTTACTGTGTATCCTGAATCAGTAAGGATTAGGATATTGCTGGATTGTGTAATTTTATTTTCCGGGTATACATTTTTAGTCTTGAAGGTTTCGAATGCGTATTTGGTATTTCCATCAAGGTAATGTACTCTTAAAGCATCCGTATTATTGTAATTATAATTAACATAGTTCAGTGGATCTAATGGTTTGTAAAGAGGAAGATATCCAGATTCTTTTGAAACAGGATTTATAAATTCAATTATAACATCATCAAATTGTTCAAGATTTGGAAATGATTTATTCAATTTACCGGATTTTTTATTTTTCACAAACCAAAAATTCACATCATAATCAAGTGATTTTGCGAGCTTTTGATAAATACTATAATCCTGAGCATCAAAAGCAGTTTCATAGGCTGATTTTATATACTCTTCAGGTTTAGTAAAATAAACCTTATTAATTTCATCACAAATTACTTTCAATTGCTCTTTAAAATTACTTCTCGATTTCATTTTTTTACTTAATTCACCTACTGTAAGTTCCGAGTTAATTTGTGTGCTTCTTCTGATATTTTTAAAAAAACCGTCGAGTTCATCTTCCCAGCTGGCAGATAATGTTTCTGTTTCGCTACCATTTACCTGATATACAACTCCAGGAGTTTGTTCTGATTCTAATGCAAAATCTTCAGACTCAAACGGAGAAAGGTTGTTTAGTTGAAAAGTGTATTCTTTAGGCTGGTTTTTCAGAATTGTCTTTGGTTCCTGAAAAGTTGCGCTTGTATTTAATGAAAAACTGTTAAAGTTTAATTTATAGGGAATGGTAACTGTTATTTTACTTGATTTTACAGGAAACTCAGATTCAAAATAATTTACTTTTAAATCATTAAAGTAATTAGCAGATACATCTGTGCTGTAAGAAATGGTATATGTATATTCTATTTCATCTCCAATATTAACACCCGGAAAAACAAATAATTTTACTTTTCCTTTTAATTTTCTGTAAAAAGGAACATTGGCAGGTAGTGTAGTTTCCTTTACATCATCTGTATTTAATGAAGATGTAGTTTTGTTTGCATGTATTGTTACACCTTCAATATCACTTATGTCATATTTTGATACACTGGGAATGGGTATGTATAGTTTATTGAAATCATTTAATGCATTTGTTGAATTGATTCTAATTTTCCTGTGATAAGTAGTTGTGATAGTAAAAGAACTGGTATAAGAGCCTTTGATGAAAGAATATTCAACATGTTCATTGTCAAATATAATTATAGCATCGTTGTTTTCAATTTCCTGTTTGCTAAGAACTTCATATACCCTGTCTAATGTTACAGCTTTTATATTTCCTGTATAGAACATAAGCAGACAGAAGGATAAGAAAAGGCTATATTTTTTATTCATACTCATTGTGCGAATGCTTTATTTTTTTGATTTTATTTTGAAACAGTTATGATTCCGTATTGATTATAATAATCACTAATTATTTCATTCCAATCTCCAAAGTTTTTTTCAAGAATTATGGGTTTAGTTATTTGTACACTGAACTCATCTTTAATCTCATTACCAACGACACTGGTTTTTTTATTGATTACGCTTATTTCATTTGATTTGGAATATGCAACTGGGGTCAGCAGTTTCGCATTTCCAGAAATAAGGGTATTGATTTTATAAGTATACGGGAATTCTAGAAATAATGGAGTATTCTTAGATTTTTGTAAAAATGTTAAAGGAAAATATTCGAATTCAGCTTGTGTAATCTGAACTGTATTGCCGTTTTTCGTCACAAGAGGCAACCCGTCAGCTTTAAATGAAATCAATAATTCTGCTTCTGAAAATGTTGCAGATGCATTCAGAGGAATAATAGTTGAGTTAAATAAGTTTGAAATAATTCTGTTAGGAAATTTCTTTTTGCCATCTATGTCAGAGCCGTCAAATACACTTTTATATATTTTCAATAAAGTTCCTGTTAGTTTTATATTCCCCTCTATTAAAGGCTTTTCTGGTTTTGTAATATCCAGGGTGTAATCAAGGGTACATATATTTTCAGTGCTGTTAGAGACCGGAACATTAAATATTTTGTAATTATTTCCTTGTGCTATCAAGGCTTCCTTGCCTTCAATATAATAAGGATATTTGTTCCAGTCGTTTGTAGGACCGGTAGCATCCAGCAGGTAAGTGTTACCATTTAAAAATAATGCACAAATCATATGATTGTCCACACACAAAGATGGGGTAGCATATGAGTAAGGTAAAGAGTTCGTTCCAATCCAGCAATGATGAGCATCAAGGCCTTGTGCTACTAATAGTTCAGTTAGTAGATTTGCCATTCCTTTACAGTCTCCAAAACGTTTCTTTTCCACTGTTTGAGCTTCTTCCGGTTTAAATCCTGCAATACCATCCTCAAAGGCCACATATGAGATATTTGTTTTAACCCAATTGAAAATAGCTGCAGCTTTTTGTTCGTTACTTGTAGCTCCATTGGTGATTTCTTCACTTAATTTTTTCAAATAGTTTTTATCAGGAGATAGTTCTTTAATCAAAGAACTGTACCATTCATACAATTCTTTAGCTGATTCTATGACTTTTATTACGTTTTTTTTATTATCTGTGAAGGATTTTGTTATGATTATAAAATGTGGAATAACATATGCATAAGGTGCCTGAAAGTATGTGTTTTTGGGAATAGATAATTGTTTAATCCGATAAGATAATATACTATTTCCATCAACTGTTTCATTACTTTTTGTCATTGATGGCGGAGGATTTACAGGTATGATTTCAGTGCTGACATTTTTTGGTATGGTGGCTGATATTGAAAAGTCCAGGGTAGGAAGATGTTTATACGGGAAAAATGTATTCAGAAATTTGATATCCTCATATATCGTTTCGTAGGAATATTCAATAATGTAACGTTCTTTTACTTCTGAAGTTGTTGAAATAGATTTTAATTTAAGGTCATTATAGAAAATATTTTTAATGTAGTAGTCTTTATCTACGGCATTTCTTATTTTTAGATTTTCTACAAGTTTCTTTTCGCCTTTTGCGTTTATGGCAAAAATTTTCCCGGATAAATAGTTAACCGTTTCAAATTTACTGAACGGTATTTCAATAGACTGGAATTCAGATAGATTATTTTTAAGAACCAGAATTTTTTCTGTAGAAGTGCTTTTTGCTTTTAATTGCTGGTCATCATCCAGCATGTATTCTATGTTTACATCATTTGATAAAACGATAGCATCTTCCTTTGGAAATACAGTTTTTAAACTGTCATAATTGACAATTTGTGCATTTGAACTACATATGAGTAGTAATAACACTACTAAAGATGCCGTATGTTTCATGTATTGTTTAATTGTGTGATACAGATTGTTAATTAATGGTGGTGTAAATTTATACCAGTTTTCTAGATGTAATTTATTTAAATTTTACTAGGTGTAATATTTATATATTCAGTGTTTAATTTTAGAATTTTATTTTTCCTGAATCTCATTGCTTATTTTTTCTTCAGTTTCTTCTGAAGTTTCATATACTTACCCGGTTTATAACGTGAGTACGATTTATAACGAAGTGCAATCCCTTCATCTTTCGTTGTCAGAACAGTTTGTTCTACATGTGGCAAAGAAAAATAAATTATTGGTGCTAAACCATAAGTATAAATTAAACCAACAGAAAACAACAATGAATTTCTTGGTTTTTTCTTTTGAGATAAAATATAAAATCCATTAGGATCGGTACCGTTTACAATAATATCATTCAATTGTTCTTTGGAAACTATTTTATATTTTGAGACTTTCCATTTTTTCTTAAGCTTTTCTTCAATATTTTTATTTTTTCTTTCAAAACCTCTAATGTCACCTTTCTCATATTTAGCAACATACAATGTCTTGCTTTTCATGTTTTTTTCAAATTTTTGCTCTATGTTAGTCCAGTATATTTCCTTTTTATTTTTGTCAATATTGCCATATTTATTTGTACCTGTTGAAATATATTCATGCATTTTTGAATTCAACATATTCAAAGCTCTTCTTACATCCTGAGAGTTTTTTAAGTCAAATCCCACAATGTTTAAACTGGCTACCAATGTTGAGCCATAACTGCTGCTGGACTTATAGACAGAAAGAGTTTCTCTCTTTTTCTGTAAGTTAAAATACAAATACAGATATTCAGACTTATTTCCATCAACATCTTCTTTGCTAAGTTCGTTGGAAAATTCATATGCTGTTGCATCATACATGGATTGAGAAATACCTTCTTTCCAAGCTGAATTATACATTTCTATATTTGCTTTTATTTTTTCAGCATCCTTTGTTTTGCCCTTTTTTAAAGCATATTTCTGAAAATCTTTATTTAATCCAAGCATTGGAATAATTAGTGTTTTTTCTGAAATTTTGTTTGAAGTTTGTGCGTGGATACTGCTTGTTCCCATCATAACCGAAAGAAAAATGCATAAAAGGTTTAATTTCATATTTGTTTGTTTATTACTGGCTAAAGTAGTAAAATAAATTAAACCGGAATAATATTTTAAAGCTTTTAAATAGTAATTTTTTGCACATTATTAGCTATTTGATGCATCATGTTAATGTTTAAAATAAAATAATATAAACTTGTTCCGCATAATCTTTAGCCCGTCTGTTTTGTCTTTTTTTTGTCAGTTTCTTACTCTACCCTAATACTAAATTAATATTGATAAAACTGTTTTGTTGAGATTATAAGCAATAGCTAAATAATTTTTTTTAAAATTTTTATGGAATTCAAGCTCTTTTTGTCTCTCAATAGGTAAAGAAGTCAGATTATGTTAGTAAAGACGTTTGGAAGTGCAGTGTATGGGGTGGATGCCGCCACCATTACAGTAGAAGT
>JADLAJ010000233.1 GCA_020848255.1 Chitinophagales bacterium | reverse complement strand
AGCTGAAATCAGAAGTGTCGATACCATTGTGTACCTCTAACCGTATCAATATGCCGGATGTGGCAGAGCAGGTACTGGCGGATGGCTGCGCGGATATGGTGAGCATGGCACGTCCCTTTTTAGCGGATGAAAACTGGGTGAAAAAAGCCAAAGAAAACCGTGCGGATGAAATCAATACCTGCATCGCCTGCAATCAGGCTTGTTTAGATCATACGTTTTCCAATAAATTGTCGAGCTGCTTAGTGAATCCAAGGGCTTGTCACGAAACAGAATTAAATTATACGCCCACTTCTACCAAGAAAAAAATTGCCGTGGTGGGTGCAGGACCGGCTGGTTTGTCTTTTGCGGCTATTGCTGCGGAGCGCGGACACAGCGTAACTTTATTTGATGCGGACAAAGAAATTGGCGGACAGTTTAATATGGCGAAAAAAATTCCGGGTAAGGAAGAGTTTTACGAAACATTGCGGTATTTTAAAAAGCAACTGGAACTGCATAAAGTTGACGTGCAGCTAAACAAAAAAGTGAGTGCGGCTGATTTGACTTCGTTTGATGAAGTGGTGATTGCTACGGGCATTTCCCCACGTCATTTACAACTCGAAGGCATTAATCATCCGAAAGTGTTGAGTTATATAGATGTGCTGAAAAACGGTGCTGCCGTAGGCAAAAAAGTGGCGGTGATTGGAGCCGGCGGTATTGGCTTTGACGTGAGTGAATTTCTGACGCAGGCTGGCGAAAGCACTACGCTGAATAAAGAAGAATGGATAAAAGAATGGGGCATCGACAGAAAGAATGAAGTACGTGGAGGCATTGCCGGTATGAAGCAACATATAGAAGCACCGGCACGTGAAGTGACGATGTTTCAGCGTACCGACGGTAAAGTAGGCGCAAAACTGGGCAAGACGACCGGCTGGATACACCGCACGACCTTGAAAATGAAAAAAGTGAAAATGGTGGCCGGCGTTGAATATACCAAAATAGATGATGAAGGCTTACACTTTATAGATAAAACCAAAACGCCGCAGGTATTGCCTTGTGATAATGTGGTGATTTGCGCGGGACAACTTTCTTTACGCGAGTTGGAACAACCACTGAAAGACGCGGGTAAAACCGTACATGTGATAGGCGGTGCCTTTGAAGCCGGTGAACTGGATGCGAAACGTGCTATTGACCAGGCAGCGAGGTTGGCTGCGGTGGTGTAACTACAAGTAAGTTTAAAGAGATTAAAAACATCTTCAAACTTTTCTCAGTATTCGATTAAAATTAAAATCTTCAAGACATATGCGTTGCACTCTTGGAAGTCGAATAGAAGATTTTTTTGGTTAACAATCTGATTAGTGAGTCGTCTTCAGTGGTGAAATTAAATTGTAAAATCTAATATGGAGAATCAAATTCTAGATAATTTTGAAGAGTATTCTGAATCTAAATATGCAAAGCAATCTTTTAGGAATTTCTTTTTTAGTTTTTGCTTATACGCATTACTTGTTTTTATAAATACTAAAATTGAAAATTTAAATGATTATCATTCAATAATCACTTTAATTTTAATGTTAATAGCATTGATTTTAAATTGTATAGGCTTAATTTATGGGATTAAAAGTATAAGAAGAAAAGAAAAATCAGTATTTAAAAAATGGTTTGGTGTGCTTGCTAATTTTATTTTTATGCTTGTTATCTTCCTTATTGTTTTTGCAAGCGCAGTAGATGTGTATGTAGCTTTTACCAAATAAAATTCAATGAACCTCACCACCTTCGTACAAGTATTCAACAAAGCCAATTTCATTCAGGAATTGGGTTGTGAGTTGGCAAAAATAAAAGAAGGTTTATGTGAAATTCACATGGCCATTCATTCCAAACATTTGCAACAAGATGGTTTTGTACATGCAGGTGTGCTCGCCACTTTAGCTGACCATGCGGCTGGCTGTGCAGCATATACCGTTACGCAGGAAAACACAAAAGTGCTTACCACAGAATTTAAAATCAATTTGCTGCGGCCTGCCATCGGACAAAAAATAATTGCGATTTCTAAAGTATTAAAACCCGGCAAAATGATTACCGTTTGTCAGTCGGAAATTTTTGCAGTCAACAACGGCGAACAAAAAATGGTCGCCATAGCATTGGTCAGTATTGCCAACACCTAATCTGTCAGATTTTTAAACTATTTCCACATCGGCTTGTTGTGTAATCACTATATTTGACTATGAAAAAATTAAAACAAGTTCTGTTTTCTTTCTTATTGCTTTCCACCATCATTTCTTGCAAAAAGGAAACTGTTGTTTCTGATAATTATGTTCCAATTGTGTTTATTCATGGATTGTACGGCTGCGGTGATTCTTATACACAATTAATTCAATATTTCAGGGCAAATGGCTATCCGGAAAGTAAATTATTTACTTACGACTGGAATACACTGGATTTTCAGAATGCACCCAAAAACACCAAGCCTTTAGATGATTTTATAAAAGAAGTAAAACTAAAAACCGGCTATGAAAAAGTAAATATTGTTGGACATTCGTTAGGTGGAAATTTGAGTTTTAATTATTGCAGTAAAACGGAATACGCAGCAAATATTAATCGACTGGCATGGCTGGCTCCTTACTTACCGGACAGATCTGACATTCCATCAGAGGCTGTTCCAACGTTGAATATTCGCACCAACACAGATTACGTAGTAGAAGATACCAGTACGATTCCAAATGCACTAAACGTAGTGATACCCAACAAAGACCACAATGAAATTGCCTCCTGCGAAGAATCATTTATTGAGTTGTTTAAATTCTTTAATGACGGAAAAATCCCGACAACTATAATTCCTGAAAGTGAAAATGTGCTAATTTCCGGCAGGCTGGTGAGCTTTATAGAAAATAATGTGAGTGCGAATAACAGAATTGAAATTTATGAAGTGAGCGCAACGAATGCTGAACGCTTGACAACAGCGCCAAGTGCTACTTTATTTACAGATGCAAAAGGGTATTACAGAAATTTCAATGCAAAGAAAAATTCCTATTATGAATTTCAGGTGTCTACGGGAAAGCCGACCGACCGACCGATTCATTTTTATTTTGAGCCGTTTAAGACTTCGAATCATATGGTTTATCTGCGCACCTTTCCACCACAAGGAAGTCTGTTGAACATCGGTTTTAATGCCATTATTCCGTTTGCTGCGACACAAGGCGTTTCCATATTCTTCAGTGTTTCCAAAACGATATTGCAGGACAGAGACGCTTTAACTATCAATGGCAACAATTGCGTGAACACGACATTTGCCGCTAAAGAATTAAATACGTTGGCGTATTTTATGTTTGATAACAACCGGAATTCCGTTTCAGATTATACCTCTGTGCCCTTGTTCACAGGAGTACAATCGTTTAAAGGCATGGATTTCAGTTTGCCTGCCAACGGATTTTCTACCTATGATTTTAACGGCAGAACTTTGCATACCTACAACTGGCCTTCTGCCTCCAAAGGCTTAAGCGTGGCGATGTTTTATTAAGTATCTTATCTTACTTGTAGAGTTTTACCAGTACTGGAATTAACTTTCAGTATTTATAAAATTACTGATGACAGCTCCGGTGTAAGCAAAAATTATTTTTTATTTTTTTATGGAATTGATGTGCTTTGTGTATCTCAATGGGTGAGATTATTAAAAACAAAGTAAAATTAACATCATGAAAAGCACATTCCGGTTTGCAGCAGTAATTATCGTATTGACTACAACATTCAGTTCTTCCCGGGCTAAAACCCGAAACATGACGACCAATCGTTATAATTTGTTAGTTAACAAAATAGACAACAGTATAACGGGAACCTGGGAAAGGATTTCCCATACTCAAAAAACGGCAACTACCGTTTATTGCCAGTTTAATGCTAATGGCACCTTTATTTCCTTCGAGTACAGACAAAATAAATATATTGTTACAGGCAGAGGTAAATGGATGATCAATAACAGCACCATTTATATTATACATGGAGCAGAAAAATCCGTTCCGGTTATATATGAAGCACAGGAAAACCGGCTGGTATTCGGAGAAAACGTATTTTATACCAAATCATCTGCTACATATGCGAGTAAATAAATCTATATATTTCAAAGGAACAAAATTTCCGTTTTTCTTGTTATTTTTAAAACATGAAACAAATTACAATAACGGTACCTGATGATAAAGTGGAGGAAGTAGAGGCTATGCTTCAAAAGTATATCCAGCAGCTCAATATTTCTATTCTAAAGGAAGATGAAAAATTGACGGTAGAGGAATGGCATCGCGATACCGTTGTAAAAGATGAATCAAGCGGGGGTTACATCAGCAGTGATGAAATAGAAAAAACTACGTTCAGCAGAGAGAAGTGACACGAAGTGTCATCTCGAACGTAGTGAGTGATCTTTTGAATTAGATACTTTTGTTTGAACAGATTGCCGCGCTTCGTTGCATTACGCCCGCAATGACGTAAGATTGAACAGCTTCCTCACTTCATTCGAAATGATAAAAGGCACTCCTCTTCTTTCTGACGCATTAATGCAGCATCTTTTTTTGTTTTGTCTTTAGACCCGCATAAATGCAGCAGTCCGTGTGCGGGTACACGATGCAGTTCGTTTTCAAAGGTGGTGTTAAATTTTTTTGCATTGGCTTCCACGCGTTCCAGCGAAATAAATATATCGCTTTCTATTTTTCCTGCCGAGCCTGTCGAAGCATCCGAATTATCAAATGTGATGATGTCGGTATAGGTATCGTGATTCAGGTATTCGATATTGATTTTCAGTAAGCCTTCATCATCCAAAAAAATATAATTCAGCTCTTTGATGACATATTTTTCTT
>JADLAJ010000232.1 GCA_020848255.1 Chitinophagales bacterium | reverse complement strand
ACATTTGCCGCTGTTGTTGCAGAACTTGCTGCGGCTGTTGCGGCTGCATCCTGAGAAAATGCATATTGTGAAATGAAAATCAATCCCAAAAGTATGCTGGCCTGTTTGGCGGCTGAACTGCTTTTTTCTTTGTTTATTTTATATAATTCGATGGCACCGTTTACCGTTCCTGCCAGAATAATGATGATAAATAATAACACCAGTGCTATAGAGCATAAAATGGTATTCACCGGATATGAAAGTGAACTGTTGGCAGGTGCCGGTGCTGCCGTCTGACAAAAGCTGTTGGTGATGAACAGTATGTTTATCAACGAAAAAAGAAGTAATTTGATTTTATATTTTTGTCTCATAACGTTTATTTTTTTAATCAATAGAATCTTTTTCTAAAGGCATATTTTTCATATGGTCGATAAACCCGTTGTCTGTTCGCATGACCAAAATAGTGGCTACTGTGAAGAACGCTACAAACAACAATAATGAAGTCAGGGGATAAATACTTATACCCGAGATACCTTCTAAATAATTTATGAACTTCATGTCTGTTAGTTTTATTTTTATGAATAGAGGCTATCTTATTTAACAGCTTCTTTTGGTTCTGATTTGATATCTTTTCCGACACGTTGCAAATAAGCTATCAATGCAATAATTTCTTTTTTACTGCTGATTTCGATTTTATCTGTTTTTAAACTTGCCGCAATTTTATCAGCCTGTTCCGCTAAATCGGCATTTGCTTTTGCTTCATAACCCGCTTCATATGGTACACCTAAACTTCTCATCGCACTTATCTTAGAGTTGGTAGATGATAAATCTAAATCTCTTCTGAATAACCACGGATACTTAGGCATCACAGAACCCGGTGACATAGAGGCAGGATCCAGCATATGGTTAAAATGCCAGCTATCCGGATATTTGCCGCCAATACGAGCCAAATCCGGACCGGTACGTTTACTTCCCCACTGGAATGGATGATCGTATACAAATTCGCCTGCTTTAGAGTATTCTCCGTAACGCATTACTTCATATCTGAACGGACGAATCATTTGTGAGTGGCAGGTATAACAGCCTTCACTTACATAAATATCTCTTCCCTGTAATTCCAGTGGTGTGTAAGGTTTTACACTGGCAATCGTTGGAATATTCGATTTGATTAAGAAGGTAGGAATTAATTCGAAGATACCGCCAATAGCTACTACTACTAAACTCATCACTAATAACAAGATTGGTTTTCTTTCAATCACACTGTGCCAGAATCTTTTTCCTGTAGTAACATATGTTTTTGCCAATGGAGCAGCTTCTGCTTCTTCAGTTTCTACAAAAGCACCTTGCTTAGCTGTTTTCACTAAATTATAAACCATCAGCAAAACTCCACCTAAATAGATGGTACCACCGATAGCTCTCATAATATAAAATGGAACGGTTGTTTGTACGATATCAATAAACTGATATTGTAACTGTCCTTCCGGTGTAAATGCTTTGAACATGAAATAAGAACGGAAAGCAGCCCAGTACATCGGAATAGCATATAAAATAATACCGAATGTGCCAATCCAGAAATGTGTACTTGCCAGTTTCTTGGAGAACAACTCGGTTTTGTATAATCTTGGTATCAGCCAGTACATCATACCAAACGTCATGAAACCATTCCAGCCTAATGCACCGATATGTACGTGTGCAATGGTCCAGTCACTGTAGTGAGAGATAGCGTTCACGTTTTTAAGTGCCAACATTGGGCCTTCAAACGTAGACATACCGTAGCAGGTAACACCTACTACAAAGAATTTCAGAATAGGATCTTCACGAACTTTATCCCAAGCACCACGAAGGGTAAATAACCCATTTAACATACCACCCCAGCTTGGCAAAATAAGCATGATGGAAAATGCGGTACCTAATGATTGTGCCCATTCTGGTAATGCTGTATATAATAAGTGGTGAGGTCCTGCCCAGATATATAAGAATATTAATGACCAGAAGTGAACGATACTTAAACGGTAAGAATATACCGGTCTGTTCGCTGCTTTGGGTACAAAGTAATACATCAACCCTAAATAAGGTGTCGTCAAGAAAAACGCTACCGCATTATGTCCGTACCACCATTGCACTAAAGCATCCTGCACCCCTGCATATACCGGATAACTTTTCATCAAAGAAATCGGTAGTTCAATGGAATTAACGATATGCAACATCGCAACGGTTACCCAGGAAGCAATAAAGAACCAGATAGCCACATATAAGTGACGTTCTCTTCTGGTTAAAATAGTACCGAACATATTGATACCAAATACTACCCAAACCAGCGTGATAGCGATATCAATCGGCCATTCTAATTCTGCATATTCTTTTCCGGTAGTGTAACCTGCCAAAAGCGTAACGGCTGCTGCCACAATAATTAATTGCCAGCCCCAGAAGTGAATGTTACCCAATACCTTACTGAACATTTTTGTTTTCAGTAATCTCGGTAATGAATAATAAATTGCTGTAAAAATCCCATTTCCGACAAATGCAAAAATTACTGCATTTGTGTGAACTGGTCGAACACGACCAAATGTTGTAGCTGCCATGTCTAAGTTTAGAACGGGAAATGCCAACTGAAACGCGATTATAACACCTGCAAGCATACCGACAACGCCCCATAAAATGGTAGCGTACGCAAAGTACTTCGGTAAGCGGTTGTCATAAGAAAATCTTTCTAATTCCATATTAATTACTTGATTGGTTT
>JADLAJ010000231.1 GCA_020848255.1 Chitinophagales bacterium | reverse complement strand
CCAGCTACCTGCTTAAAAATATCACTGTCTTAGACAAGACCTCCGAACATAACGGAAAAAAAGTAAATGTTTTAATTGAAAAAGGAAAGATTGCAAAAATTGGTGCAACAATTGAAGATGCAGCAGCTGAAACGATAGATTTTTCCGGTTCTTATCTTTCTTCCGGTTTTTGCGATTTATATGTCAATATCAACGATCCGGGTTTTGAATACCGCGAAGATATTACTTCTGTGGCAAATGCAGCGATTGCAGGCGGCTATACCACGATTTGTGCTACTGCAGATAATCATCCGATTACCCAAACCAAAGCACAGGTGGAGTACATCCTCAACAATGCGAAAAATACACCGGTAAGCATTTTACCAATAGGTGCTGTTACAGAAAATTTTGACGGGAAAACACCGACGGAAATGCTGGATATGCATTATGCAGGAGCGATTGCTTTCTCCGACGTGCCGCACAGTGTTAAAGACAGTGGCGTGTTGCTGCGTGCTTTGCAATATGTACAGCCCTTCGACGGATTAATCATCACGATGCCTTTCGATAAAACGCTGGTAGGTGACGGACAAGTGAATGAAAGCGAAGTTTCGGTGCGCATGGGCATGAAAGGCATTACGAATTTGTCGGAATATTCAATGGTGCAGCGCGATATCGAATTACTGAAATATACAGGCGGTAAGCTGCATTTCGTGGGCATTTCTACTGCAGAAAGCATTGATTTAATCAGAAAGGCAAAAGCGGAAAAATTAAATGTTACCTGTTCAGTGTTTGTACATCATTTGATCAGTGATGAAAATGAGGTAAAGAATTTCGATTCCAATTACAAAGTATTTCCGCCGCTGAGAACGAAAGATGACCAGCAGGCTTTAATCGAAGGACTGAAAGATGGCACGGTGGATTGTATTTCCACACAGCATACACCTTTAAACATCGATGAAAAAAACGTAGAGTTTGAAGTGGCAGATTTTGGCATCATTGGTTTGGAAACGGCTTTCGGCTTGCTCCATAAAAGATTAGAAAAGGAAGTTCCTAAAGAAAGATTAATAGACTTATTATCCACCAATCCGAGAAAAATAATTAATCAGACGGCTTCAACTACAGATTTCATTATCCTGAATTTTGAGCAAGAATGGACATTGAGTGAAAAAAATAGCAAATCCAAATCAAGGAATTCACCTTACCTGAATACGCCTTTAAAAGGAAAAGTAAAAGCCGTTTTCTCTAAAGGAAACTTTATAATTACAAACAACTAATGAGCGAAGAAGTACAACCGGAAAATAATACGAGAGGCCTGTTAAGCGGGATTATGATTATTTTATTTTCGGCATTATTATCCACTATTTTTTTTGGAGGGTTTTTTACACTGGCATACGTAAAACATATGCCCTACGGCAGGATGCAGGCAATGTTGCTGCAGGTTACCTCCATTTTATTTACCGTGGTGTTGACCCAGTATCTTTCCAGAAAAATCCAGGGCAATAAACTGAAATTTATGCAGGGATTTTTAGGCGGTTGGCTGGCAAGTTTAGTTCTGGCCATTTTTATTAATTCATTTTATACTATTTTTTCAAAAATAACCGGAGCAGCATTATTGCCGCAGGGAGCATTTGCCATGGTGTTAATGTTGTACAGTGCCATTGGAATTTTTATATCACTGGTGTTTGCTCTAATTCTTAAAAAAGAATAATTGATTTGGTTACACAAACGAATAACTCTATTTTTGCAGTATAATTCTTATATCATAAATCTGAAATCATAAATTGAACATCAGCGTTGTCATACCATTACTGAACGAAGAAGAATCCTTGCCTGAATTATTTTCCTGGATAGAGAAAGTAATGACGGAGCATCAGTTTTCTTATGAAGTGATTGCAGTAGACGATGGAAGTAAGGATGATTCATGGAAGGTGATACAAGCGCAATCGAAACAAAATCCTAATATTAAAGGCATACAGTTTCAGCGCAATTACGGGAAATCTGCCGCCTTACAGGTGGGTTTTGAAGCCGCACAAGGCGATGTGGTGATTACCATGGATGCAGATTTGCAGGATTCGCCGGATGAAATTCCGGAACTGTATAAAATGATTACCGTGGATGGTTATCATCTGGTTTCCGGCTGGAAGAAGAAGCGCTACGACCCGATCACTAAAACGGTTCCTACTAAATTATTTAATGCGGCAACCCGTTATGTTTCGGGAATTAATAACCTGCACGATTTTAACTGCGGACTGAAAGCCTATCAGAAGAAAGTGGTGAAAAGCATTGAAGTATATGGCGAAATGCATCGCTATATTCCGGTGATTGCAAAGTGGGCCGGCTTTGATAAAATTACGGAAAAACCGGTGCAGCATCAGGAACGCAAATACGGCAAAACTAAGTTTGGGCTTGAACGTTTTGTAAATGGCTTTCTGGATTTAATGAGCATCACGTTTGTGGGTCGCTATGGCAAAAGACCGATGCATATATTTGGTACACTCGGTGTACTTTCTTTTTTCTTCGGTATTTTAATTCTGATTTACCTGACAATTACCAAAACTATCTTTGGAGTTGTGGGTATGACTAATCGCCCTATTTTCTACCTCGGTATCTTAACTATCATTGTAGGCGCTCAGTTATTTGTTGCCGGCTTCTTAGGTGAATTGATTGCCCGCAACGGAGCCGACAGAAATCACTACCACATCAGCGATAAGACGAATTTTTAAGTTGTTGTAAGAATCCGGATTTGTCAGATTATTGGATTGCGGGACTATTTCAAATAAGTAAAAATCCAAAAATCCTAATTCAGACAAAAAAGAAAAAATCATTTCTCTATACTACATTCCATATAAACCGGAAAATGGTCGGAGATTTTATTGTTTACAATCTCAAAATTTTGAATGGTAAACGAAGGAGATGTAAGCAAATAATCAATGCGTAAAAAAGGAATTTTTCCGTTATACGTATGTCCGATTCCGAAACTGTAATCGATGAAAGCATCCTTCATGTTTTTTGAAATGGTATTGGTCACATAAGAATTGGGCAAATCATTGAAATCACCGCATAAAATAATAGGTTTGGTTTGTTGATTCAGGAATTTTTTCAATTCGTTTGCCTGTTGCGCCCTGCGTTCAAAGGCTTTCTTGAGTTTTATAACGATGTTTTTTGCACCATGTTCATCTAAGTTTTGTGTTTCGCGAAACTCGGCAATCGTTTCATAATCTTTCTCTCCAAAATAAATAGATTGCAAATGCACGTTTACAAAACGAACAATGGTGTCGCCAATTTTAATGTCTGCATATAATCCTTTAAATGGTTTTTTACCATAACCGGTTTTAAAAGGCTGCTTCATGATGTTGCCATGCTCTGTGATGGGCAATTTGGAAAACAAGGCAATACCCCATTCATCGGTATTGCGCAGCACTAATTCTTTGGTAAAAAAATAGTATTTGTAGCCTAATTGCTGCAATTGTTTTACCGTATTGAATTCTTTCGTGGTATCATTATAAAATTCCTGAAAAGAAATCACATCCGGATTTTTTTCTTTGATGGTCTGAAAGATTTTTTCTTTAGAGTTGGCGTTTTCACTCCAGTTGTATAAATCGAAATCACGTACATTGTAACTCATTACTTTGACAACTGTCGATTGTCGACTGTCGACTGTCGACGGTTTTAAATTGGTAGCAAACAACCTGAATAGTTGCGGCAGACAGGCGGCTATGGCCAATAAAGAAACTACGGCAAAGTGACGTTTACGCAAGATCCAGCTGAACACAAAAAAAACGTTTATAGCTACCAGTAAAGGAAGTGCCATGCCGGCGAAAGGCAGAAACCATATTTTATCCGGACTGATATAAGAGGCTGATAAACTAATGAGCAGCAGTGCCACAAAAATAATATTTGCCGTTCGTGATGTAAATGATATGATCCACTTAATAAATTTCATCCGCCGGCAAGATAAACTATTATTTTGAGTTTTTATAAATCAGGAAAACAGATTCATCAGGGATTAATCTTCCTGACTGATTTTAAACAGAAATTCTTTTTCTTCTTTGGATAAACTGTCATAGCTCGAGCGATTGATTTTATCCAAAATGGCATCCAGTTTTTCCTGTTTGCTGGCCGTTTCTTTCTGCTGTGCAGTATTGCTTTTAGTGTTTTTTTCAGAAGTATATACGTATTCTTTTTTGTACTCTACTTTTAATTTACTTTTCTTTTTAAACAGATTCGAAAAGAAATCTGTTACGGCATAAAAAGGTCTGGTAAAATCGTTGCCACTTTGCAGTTGTTTTATAAAAACAAAACCAAACAAGGCCCCGCCCAAATGCGCAATATGTCCGCCGGCATTTCCGCCCTGAATATTGATTAAATCCAGCACCACATAAACGAGCGCTATCCATTTTATTTTTACAGGCCCGATAATCGCAAATCCCAGTTCAAAATTTGGCGCGATAGTAGCTGCTGCTAACACAATTCCCATTACACCGGCAGAAGCGCCAATACAGCTTGAAACAGCAACTGTATTACTGAATAAAGGAAAAATATTATAAGCCAGCATGTACAGCAGACCACCGAATATGCCACCGAAAATATAAAGAGGTAAAATTTTTGGTTTGCCAATCATGTCCTGTACGATTTGTCCGAACCAATACAACCCAAGCATATTCCACAAGATATGCCAGAAGCCTTCGTGTATGAACATATAGGTAAAAATTCCCCACGGATGTCGCACAAAATTATGAGGAGAAGCGTAAAGCGACAAAAAATCAACCAGATTAAATGGAACCGTTTTTGCAAAAAGAATAAACGGGATATTGATCAAATTGACAATTATAAAAACTGCGATATTAATCAGAATTAATTTGATTAAATCGGAACCGTAGCGGTATTGCCATTTTATATCTTGCCAGATGTTCATTGCTAATAAAACGTTTTTTTGTTGGTCTTATTCCAGAATAAAACTAATAAAAAGCCAAATAAAGCGCCACCGATATGTGCGGTATGTGCAATATTTCCGATGCCTGTTTGTGCAAACATAATATCAAAACCAATAATCACTAACGGAATCATATATTTTGCTTTGATAGGGACAGGAATAAACATGAAAGCTAGAGGTGCGTTAGGGAATAAATAACCAAATGCAGCCAATAAACCATAAATAGCACCACTGGCACCCACTAAGCTTGCGTAATAAATTTGTGATAAACTGTCTACAGCAGATTTGCTCAAATGCGCAGGTAAAACCGTTTCGTTGTTAAAGAAAATAGTTCCTGCATAATAGTATGCCATCCCCGCGTTGATTGCCAGATGAAATGCAATGGCTCCTAAACCTGAAAATAAATATAAAAATGCAAAACGTTTACTGCCCAGTACTCTTTCATTTTCTAAAATGGCACCAAAACTATATAATGCATACATATTAAACAGAATATGGAAAATTCCACCATGAGTAAACATATGAGTCACCAACTGCCATGGCTTGAATTCTGGATTAGTAGGATAATGCATGGCAAGAAGATTTGTTAAGTCTTCACCATAAATAAGACAAGCTACAAATACTAAAATATTTAGTAAGATAAGATTTTTTACGACGGGTGTCAGGTTGTTCATTTGCTAATTTCTAATTTCCAAATTTCCGTTCAATTTCATCAAAACTATATTGTATAAACGTAGCCAGGCCTGCAGGATTGATATTTGGTTGCTCGCAGGCAAACAATTCATCTATCAATTGCTGCATGGAGTTTTTATCCAGTGTCTTTCCTGATTTTATCGCTGTCTGATAAGCAAAGGTTTTCGCTACATTCTTCCGTTTGTCAAAATCGTCGGTTTTATTGCTTGTTTTAAAGTCTTCTAACAATTTTTCTATCAATTGAGTTTCATTTTCATCACGTAAATCGCCGGGAAGACCGTGTACCACAAAAGTGGAGCCTCCAAAAAACTGAATATCAAAGCCTAAGGCTTTCAGTTCCGGAATAATATCTTTCAGTAATTCCGTATCGCTGTTGTTTAATTCCAGTGTTTTGGGAAATAAAGTTTGTTGCGTGGAAGCCGGCTGATTGGCTAAGTTTCTCAGGTAGCGCTCAAATAAAATACGCTGATGTGCTTTGTGCTGATCTACCAGAATAAACCCGCTGCGGATTTGCGTCAAAATATAGCGTTCATGCAATTGAATCGGCTCGAAACGCTCATTTTTAAACGGATTGTTGGAGATTTCATTTTCATTCTCCAAAGCCTGCAGCTGATCCATTTTACTGCGTATCGTTACCGTTCTTTCCTCGGTTTCTTCATCTATTTCATACAGCTTCTTCCATTCGTCGAAATTTGCATTATTATCGTTCGTGAAATTCCGTTGTTGCGTAGCCGGGATATCTTTGTCAAACGGCGAATGATAAGAACCTCTGGTGTTGCTGTCTGCATTTAATTTAGACTGCACCACTTTAAACGGCTGTTCATTATAGATGCGTTCATCCACCAGCTGATTAAAGGTCGATTCATGTTCAAAATCTATCGTCGGCATTACGCTGTATTGCGATAAGCCATGTTTGGCGGCAGCATTCAGCAAGAGGTAAATCGACTTCTCGTCTTCAAATTTTATTTCTTGTTTGGTAGGATGTACATTGATGTCAATCGCTCCTGGTTCTATGTCAATAAACAAACAATAAAACGGAAAACTTTTATCCGTAATCAATCCGTCATATGCTTTGGTGATGGCATAATTCAGGAAATTATTTTTGATGAATCGGTTATTGACAAAGAAAAACTGCTCTCCGCGTGTCTTTTTGCTCACTTCGGGTTTGCCGATAAATCCGCGCACACTCACATAATCGGTGATTTCTTCAATCGGCACTAATTTCTCATTGTAATTTTTACCAAAGATATTGACGATGCGCTGACGGATATTTGCAGCCTTCAGGTGATACACTTCAATTCCGTTGTGATGCAGGGAAAAGAAGATAGACGGATTGGCTAATGCCACATGCACAAATTCATCTAAAATGTGCTTGGTTTCAATTTGGTTGGATTTTAAAAAATTACGGCGAGCCGGCACATTATAAAACAAATTTTTCACAGAAATGGAAGTGCCGGAATTGGTGGCAGTCTGTTCCTGTAAAATAACTTTTGATCCTTCTACAATCAGTATCGTGCCTACTTCTTTGTCGTGCTGTTTGGTTTTCATTTCCACCTGCGCTACCGCAGCAATACTGGCCATGGCTTCTCCGCGAAAACCAAACGTATACAGAGAAAATAAATCTTCAATTTTTTTGATTTTAGAAGTAGCGTGGCGCTCAAAGCACATACGTGCATCGGTTTCGCTCATACCACAGCCGTCATCCACTACCTGTATCAGTGCGCGGCCTGCATCTTTGATGATTAACTGTATATTTTTAGCACCAGAATCCACGCTGTTTTCCAGCAATTCTTTCACCACCGATGCGGGTCGCTGTATCACTTCGCCTGCTGCAATCTGATTGGCAATGGCATCCGGTAAAAGTTTTATAACATCAGACATAAGAAGACGCAAATTACAAAATTGTGTGCGTTATAACGTGTTAAATGCTGTTATTTTGGTGCATTAAATTATCATAAAAACACCGTTTCCACGTTCGTTTAAAGTTTGTCACCTAATAAATCAGGTATTTTCTTATGTTTGAGCAAATTTAGGACTGATTTTTGAAGGAATAAGGAATTGATAAAATGAATAGAATATACTTTAAAATATTACTGCTTACTACTTATTACTTACTACTGAGCACTTTTGCAAAAGCAGTTGACCCTCCCTATTTAAAAGACACAAGCAATGTTTGGGTGGATTCTGTACTGAAAACAATGACGCTGGATGAAAAAATAGGTCAGTTGTTTATGGTAGCGGCTTATTCCAATAAAGATGAAACCAGTTATAAAACCATTGATAAATACATTAAAGAGTATAAAGTAGGCGGTTTGATATTTTTTCAGGGAACACCGCAAAAACAGGCGGAGCTGACTAACCGTTATCAGACAGAAAGTAAAATTCCGCTCTGGGTGGGTTTTGACGGAGAATGGGGTTTGGGAATGCGCCTTGATAATACTATTTCTTACCCGCGACAATTGACGCTGGGAGCTATCAATAATCCGGAATTGATTTACGATATGGGCGTGGAATTTGCTCGCCAGATGAAACGCATCGGTATTCATATCAATTTTGCGCCGGATATTGACGTGAATAGCAATCCGAATAATCCGGTGATCAACGACCGCTCTTTCGGGGATAATAAATTTGGTGTGGTACGCCGCGGACTAGCTTATATGCAGGGCATGCAGGACAATAAAATTCTGGCAAGCGGCAAACATTTTCCCGGCCACGGCGATACGGATGTAGATTCGCACAAAGATTTACCGGTTTTGAAACATAATCTGGAACGACTGGAATCGGTCGAATTGTATCCGTTCAAACAGTTTATACGCTACGGTGTGGGCAGTATGATGGTTTCGCATTTAAATGTATTGGCACTGGATGGCGCACCCAATTTTCCGGCTACTCTGTCGCCCAAAATTGTACAGGAAAAGCTGATTGATTCGATGGGATTCAAAGGCCTGGTATTTACGGATGCCATGAATATGAAAGGCATTACTAAATATTATCCGTCCGGTGTAGCAGAAGTGATGGCCATCATGGCGGGCAATGATGTCATGTTGTTTCCGGAGGATGTGGACGCCGCTATAGCCGGCGTTCGCTGTGCAGTGCTGCAGGATTCCATTATCACGGAAGAGCTGATTAATCGCAAGGTTCGCAAAATTTTAGCGGCAAAATACTGGCTGGGATTGAATAAATACGAACCTATAAAATTAGACGGTATCGATGCGGACATTAACAGTGAGCAGGCGAAATTCCTCAAATTTAAATTGATGGAAAATGCCATTACCGTTCCTGCGGATTCAGCGCACATTATTCCGATTTTAAATTTGCAAAAACGCATTGCCAACGTAAGTATTGGAAGCAGTAAGCCCACTACCTTTTCAACCACACTCGACAAATACACACAAATCGATCATTTCTTTTTACCCAAAGATGTTTCGCTCGCAACGTTTAGTGAGACGCTGGCAAAATTAAAAGACTATCATCTGGTTATTGCGGATATACAGGACATGAGCCGTTTTGCAGCAAAGAATTTCGGGCTGACGGAAAATTCCATATCTTTTTTAAAACAACTGAATAAGCAAAACCAAACTATTCTGACGGTACTGGGTTCGCCCTACAGTTTAAAATATTTTCAGGATTTTAATACCGTGCTGGTAGGGTATAACGAAGAGGAAGAAGCCGAGTCGATTGCGGCACAAATTATTTTCGGAGCGCGGGGTGCGGAAGGAACGATGCCGGTGACGGTGGGTAAATTTCAATACGGCGACGGCGAATGTACACAATCCAACATGCGTCTGAAATACGGCAATCCGCTGGAGGTAAACATGAATATAAAAACGCTGCAGAAAACAGATGCCATTATTTACAAAGCGATGGAGGATAAAATTTTCCCGGGCGCACAATTATTAGTGGTAAAAGATGGTAATGTGGTATATGAAAAAGCCTATGGTTTTCACACCTATGATAATACGATTGCCACTAAAACCACCGATTTGTTTGATATTGCTTCCCTGACAAAAGTAACGGCAACAATGCCCGTAATAATGAAAATGCAGGAGCAGGGTAAAATAAATGTCAGTCATACGCTGGGAGAATATTATACGTATCCGCAAGGGTGTAATAAAAAAGATATTGTTATCAAAGAAATGCTGTGCCACCAAGCCGGTTTGCCTGCATGGATTCCATTTTATAAAAACTCACTTGATGCGACAGGAAACCCGGATAGTTTGTGGTATGCAAAGGTGCAGGATTCTGTTTTCTCCGTTAAGATTTTAGATAGTTTGTTCTTGAAAAAATCGTTTCAGGATTCGGTGTGGAGTATGATTTATAATTGTCCCTTATCAGCGGAGAAAGATTATAAATACAGTGATTTAGGATATTATCTGTTGAAACAAATTATAGAGAAAACTTACAAAGATTCCCTGCAAAATATTACACGCAAATATTTGTATTCGCCGCTCGGGATGAATTACACGCAATACAACCCAAAATGGAATGGCTATGATTTGAATAAAATAGTGCCGACGGAAATAGAGAAAAACTTCCGTACTTCTTTGTTGCTGGGAACCGTACACGATCAGGGCGCAGCGCTGCTGGGCGGCGTTGCCGGTCATGCAGGAATTTTCACCAATGCTAACGATCTGGCAAAATATTTCCAGTTGTTGCTGAATGGCGGCAGCTATGGCGGGTATAAATATTATGATGCAAGCACCGTTAAATATTTTACCACCAAACAATATCCGAACAACAGAAGGGCGATTGGGTTTGACAAGCCAACGCCTGCAGGACAAGACGGACCGACCTGTGATGCCGCTTCACAGGAATCGTTTGGCCATACCGGTTTTACAGGCACCATCGCCTGGGCAGATCCGAAAAACAATTTGATATTTATTTTCTTGTGCAACCGTGTGTATCCTTCTTCTGAAGTAAATACGTTGGCGAAACAAGGCATACGTCCTAAAATCCAGCAGGTGATTTATGATGCGATTAGGAAATAGGAACGCTGATTTAGCGGATTGTTATGATTGGCTGGATTACTCTATATTGCCAAATGTGATTGGAAGAGTATAAAATGATTTAACGGGTTTTCCATCCAGATAAGCAGGAATCCATTTTGGCATGTTTTTTACAAGTCTTATAGCTTCTTGTGATACTTCATCACTACCTAAGGTGTTTTTTACAACAATAATATCATTTAATAAACCATTTTCATCAATACTAAACTTTACAATTACTTTTCCTGAGAAAGTAAATTGCTGTAATATTTGAGGTATTTTGATGTTTTTTCTAATAAAATATTTTAAACTATCATTTCCACCAGGAAAACTTGCATGTAGTTCTGTTGGCTGATAGATTTGAATAGAATCTTGAGAATAAGATTCTATATCTAAAAAAACTAAACTGATAATAAGAAGTAAAATTTTCATAAAATCATTTTAATCAAAAATAATCATCAAAATCCGTGTTCTAAACCTCATAATTAAAATTCACTTCACAGCCTTCTGAACAATTCGTGCAGATGTCAATTTCTTTTCTGCCTTTCACTAATTTTGTCCGGAAGTCTTTGTACAAATCATTGTTCCAGATTTGAGAAAAAGTATGTGTTTTCAGATTGCCCAGTTGATGCTGAGCGTCTTTGTCAAAGCAGCAGGGAACCACTTTGCCATCCCAGGTAATCACGCAGCTGTGCCATAATTTCCAGCATGAGTTTTCCAAGGTATTTTTGATGGAATACGTACCATCGCTGTTTTTTCTGTAGCGAGAATATTGTTCATTCTCCGGAATCAGTTCATTGCCGTTTTTATAATCATACACTTGTGCCGTTTTCAGAATTACTTCATCCACGCCAATTTCTTTCGCTAAAACTTTCAGTTCATCAATCTGATGTTCGTTGGGTTTGACGACTAAAAACTGAAAAATGATATACGGCGTTTTCGACTGCATTTCTTTTTTCCAATGCACTATATTTTTTGCACCTTCAATTACTTTATCCAATTGTCCGCCCACACGATAACTCTGATAAGTTTCCTGTGTGGTGCCGTCGATGGAAATGATTAGTCTGTCCAATCCGCTTTCAATGGTTTGTCTGGATACGGCATCCGTTAAATAATGCGCATTGGTGGAGGTTGCCGTGTATATTTTTTTTTGTCGTGCATAGGACACCATCTCTAAGAAATTCTTATTGAGATAAGGTTCTCCCTGAAAATAAAAAGTGAGGTAGATTAAATCTTTGGAAAGTTCGTCGATGGTTTTGCGGAAGAAATCCGGTTCCAGCATCCCGATAGGTCGTGTAAAAGAACGCAGGCCACTCGGGCATTCCGGACAGCGCAGATTGCAGGAAGTGGTTGGCTCAAACGAAATGGAAAACGGCTTGCCCAGTTGTACAGGCTTCTTCCAATATTTAGTGATGTAAAAGGAAAGATACACCAAGCCCATATTCCACACTCTTCGAATCGTCAGTTTCGATAAAAAGTTGAGTGTATTTTGGGTGGATGCGTTCACATGTCAAAGATACGGGACATTTAATTAATTACTATGTAATAAGTAATAATTACAGCTTCCTGTAAACAATTATAGCTAACGCTAATCCAATAAGTGTAATTAAGAAATAATATTTATCCCAAAAGGGTGGTTGAATCACATCATCCGCAAAATAAAAATTATTATGATTCAAGTCTGTATAAATATCAATCGTGTCAAATATTTGTAATTCTTTCCAATCCTGTTTGTGTTCAATAAATAAATCAATTTTATTTTGGTTTTCTTCTATTTCTGAAAGAAATACAAGTCTGACCTGAACTACTGTATCTTTTGACTCTTCCTCTTTTTCAGGAAGAGGAATGATAGGACGTATTACAAAATGAAAGTTAATATGTTTTCCTCTTGGTGGGGTTCCATATTTTGTTGGCATCTTAAATTTGGGTTCGATAACGTAATCATCAATCTTTTCAAGGATAATGGCTTTTTCTTTTTGACCGAACCTTCTTACAGATATAAGATTTTTGTAATCAACATAAAATGCAATACTGATAATTATACTGATAATTAGTATTGTTAGACTAAATACAATCTTAACTTTAGGCGGCATCTATTTCTTTTGTACTGGAACCACTTCCGCTTTCGGAATATGCTTCTTGAAGTATCTGATTACAAAGAACAGCATGATCACTATTACCACGCAAACAATTCCTGCGATGATAAACGGAATTACAATACTGAAAATACTGCCGACAATCGCTAAAATATGCTCTACGGTGGCAACAATTGGGTTGGCTACACCGGCTGTGGTAGCTGTTGAAGTGGCACGCGTCAAAGCTGTTCCTGCCTGTATAATTCCGGCACTTCCGCCGCCTACGATGATGCCTAAGCCCCATTTCAGCATCGGGTCCAGATCTGGAATGATAGCTGAAGCCGTGAGCAAGGTTCCGGCAATCACGGAAGCCGGTGTCGTAATCGTGTCTAAAATATTATCTACAAACGGAATATAGTAACCGCCTATTTCAAAAATGGTAGCGGCACCAAAACAAATCAAAGCCGCTGTGCTTCCCATCCATTGAAAACCGTCGCCGAGATGTAAAATTCCCATTTTGGTGGCGATGCTGGCAGCCAGCAAAGGCACAAACACCCTGAAACCACAGCAGGCACTTAAGCCTAAGCCCATTACCAGGCTCAATAAAACTTTATTATCGCTGAAAAAATGCAGTGCATCAGTCGAAACGAATTTCATTATAGTAGTATCCATAGTTAAAATTAGTATTTATTTCCCTATAAACATCAAAACTCGCACCAAAATTCCACCGGCATGTTACTGATAAATTAAGAAAAATGACAATGAATTACGTAAATAGCTTATATGTTGGTTTAATTTTTAAATACGTGAATAAAATCTCCTTACTCAGGACTCACAACTCACCACTATTTTCTACTTTTGTAAAAAATTACACAAATGGAATTAAGCGGAAAAGTATTTAAAGCAATGCCGGTAGAATCCGGAGAAGGAAAAAACGGTGTTTGGAAAAAGCAACAAATTATTATCGAAATTGATAATGGAAAATATCCTAAAAAAGTAGCGGTTGTATTCTGGGGAGATTTGGTAAACAGCGATGCATTTGCAGAAGGCAGAGATATTTCAGTGGAGTTTGATGTAGAAAGCCGTGAATACAACGGAAAATGGTACACAGATGTGAAAGCGTGGAGAATCAACAAAACGGATGGTGGAAATAATACTTCTAATAACACATCTTCGTCATACACTGCAGCTAAAACTACAGTGCCTGCATACACAGAAGCGGATGCGCCTGCTGCACAGATTGATGATGATTTACCATTTTAAGCTGTAAACTACTACCATGGATTTTTCTGGTAATAGGTAACATACGCATCGCCATCGATGACAATCATAGGATCACCCGTTTTCGGGTGATTTTTCTTTTGAAAAGAATAGGTAAGTGCTCCTTCACTTGCAGACACCACACTAATGGTATTTCCGTTTAATTTCCAGGTGCCGTGGTCAGCACTTTGGCTTGCAGAACCGCCGTAATAACCGCCTCCTGAACCGCTGATAGAGCCCTCATAAGTATACTGGTAGGTGCCGTCTGCGTTGATAACAATGCAACGTGTGCTGCCGGAGGAGGCATTGGTATAGGTGCCGGAAGTTTTTGTCCAGCACCAGGTGCCCACAATTGATTTGTCGATACTTCCTGATTTTGTATTTCCTGAAGTACCTGAGCTGGTATTTTTACTTTTGGTAAATGTAACCGGTGCCGGAAAAATGCCACCTGAAATAATCAATTGCCCGTTTACCACTTTATAGCTGTAGGTGAAATTGCCGTCTTCGGAGTATGCAAAAATTTTACTGGCTGTGCTGGTGTACGTAAAACTGCCACCGGCAAAAGTTCCGCTGCCATTAGAGTTGAATATCAATGTGCCGACTTCCTCGTTGTTCCAGGTGCCGTATATATTGCTTTGTCCGTATACCTGAAGGGTAAAAACCAGCAGCAGTAGAGAAAACAGATTTTTCATCGTCAATAGTTTTAGAATTAAAAGTAAATAATTCTGCAAAGGAATGCAACAGGTATTTTATCCGTTTCTGCTTAAATCAGCAGGTAAAATGTGAATCATGTAATCTAATTCAAAAGTTGTGTAAGGCTTTGCAGAGAGAAAAGTAGAACCTTTGTCTTGTCAAATTAAATCACTTAAAAAAAATACTATCATGGCAAACACAACAGAATTAAAAGGAAACTGGGCAGAATTAAAAGGAAAACTGAAACAACAATTCGCTACACTAACAGATGATGATTTACTTTTTGCAGAAGGCAAAAAAGATGAATTGGTGGGCCGTCTGCAGACAAAATTAGGAAAATCAAAAGAAGAAATTCACAAACTGATTGGTGAGATTTAGTAAACACCCTTCTTCTCATTTTATTCATTTTTAAAAATCAATAGCATGTACAATCAATTCAATAAGACACTTTACGCCAGCGCTATAGTCTTTTTACTGTCAGCATCTATATTTGTTGCCTGTAAGTCAAGCGAAGAAAAAGCTGCCGCAGATGATGCGGGAGTAACAACAGAAACTACTACTGCTACGACAGAAACCACTCCTTCCGGATGGCAGCCTTACAAAGAAAGTGCACAAGCTTCCATTGTTAACAATCTGGAAAGGATTAAGGTGTTAAAAGAAAAAATCAAGACATCAAATACGCCAAATTTAGATAAACTGAGACAGAAACGTATCAACGAACTGGAAGACAGAAATACAGCATTACGTGCTAAAATTATGGACTACAAAGAAGATAACGTAACAACTAATTTAGAGCAGTTCAAGGCAGACATTCAGAAAGAACTGGATGATATGGAAAAAGCACTGAAAGAATTAGACGATAAATAATTTCTAAAACGTAAAATATAGTATTATGAACAATCTATTATACATCCTCGCGGTGATATTAATCATCGGATGGGCAGTTGGCTTCCTCGGATTTCATGCAGGTGGTCTCATTCATATCTTATTAGTTATTGCATTAGTTGCAGTAATTCTAAGAGTCATTCAGGGGAAATCAATCGTTTAAATTTATCATTCACATTTAAAATAAACAGTATGAATAACGGAAAAGTGTTATTAGGTGTATTGGCAGGCGTTGCCGCCGGTGCTACCTTAGGAATTTTGTTTGCACCCGACAGTGGTGTTAACACCAGAAAAAAAATCATGAAGAAAGGCGAAGATTATGCAGACAACTTAAAAGGCCAGTTTAATCAGTTAACCGCTTCTTTGAATGAAGAAGTAGATGGCTTTAAAGAAGAAATCAATCATTTGGTTGCTAACGGCAAAGCAAAGTTTGAGCAGGAAAAAATTATGGCATCGAACATAAAAAATGAAATTACCAAATCGGTTAATTAAGCAAACATTCAACTGAAAAATTCATAGTATGGATACTGCACATAAAAGTTCACTGGAAGCATTTTTAGAAAGTACACAGATGTACAGTAAAACAACACTGGAGCTGACGAAGCTGAAAGGGTTGAAGGCGACTACAAATGTTCTAAGCGTTCTGGTTGCGCGTATCTGTTTATTGATTACCGTGATACTATTTATGGTGATTCTGAGCATTGGCGTGGCATTCTGGATGAGTGAACAATTTGGTAAACCATACTATGGGTTTTTCATTCTTTCTGCAATCTATTTAGTGCTGGTAATAGTGGTTTATTTTTTCTTACAACGGTGGATGGAAAGACCATTTAGCAGTTTAATTATTTCACAGGCATTAGATTAAAGGAAGATGGAATCCATTCAAACAAAGCAGGATCTGCAAAGTGCTATATTGCATTTGGAACAACGGCAATTGCTGGAAAAAAATGCCATGCAAAAATATTACCAGGAATCGTATGAATATATGAGGCCGGTGAATTTGCTGAAAACTGCCATTAATGAAATTACACATGCCGATGAACTGAAAAAAGATATGCTGAAAGCCGCGGTTGCGCTGGCTATTGGTTTTCTGGCAAGAAAAATAATTGAAACCTATGTGGTAAAAAGTCGCACACCGGTTGCGATAGCCATTGAAACCATTCTTCAGATTGTTATCTCAGGATGGGTGGCTAAAAACGGGAATATTTTAAAAGATATTGCATTGTATTTTTTTAAAACAATTTTACAACGCAAACAACAAATTTTACTCCCCCCCGGCGAATAAAAATCAACAACATTTATAATAAAATCAACTCATTTATGAAAAAAATTATTCTTGTATTAACGGTAGCAATAGCATCAACTGCCGTATACGCACAAGCAACCATAGAATCTATCGTTATCCAGAAGCATAACAGAAATGCGGTGAAATTATACATCGACCAGCCGGAAGATGTTACCGCAGATGCACTGGCTGCAAAACTGAAACGTTCCGGATTGAACGGAAGCAAAAAGAAAGGCATTACCATTTATAAAGGCGTAACGCTTTCTGAGATTAGCATCAATAAACTGGATATTTACACGCGAGTTGAAAAATTGGGTATAGGTACGGTTGTATACATGGCGGCCAGCAAAGGCTACGATAACTTCACCAGTCCTGAAGATACCGGCATTACCAATAATATAGTGACGTTCCTGAATAACTTTATTCCGGATGCCAATTATCGTTCCGTAGACGTGGATTTAACTGCACAAACAGAAAATATTACCAAACAGGAAAAAGCTTATCAGAAATTACTGGATGAACAAAAAGATACGGAGAAGAAAAGATCGGATGCGGAAGTAAAATTAGTACAGCTGCAGAATGATCTTCAGGCAAAACAAACAGAGATAGATAAACTGAAAGCGGATTTGGAAGATATGAAAGTAAAGCGATCTAATATTAATCAACAATAAAAAATAATTTATGCATCCGAATATAGGAATATCAGAAAAAGACTTACAAAAGACCAATAAAACGCTGACAGTGCTTTTGGCAAACGAAACCCTATTGTATATGAAAACGAGAAAATTTCACTGGAATATTTCCGGTAACAGTTTTCTGGAACTACATTTATTTTTTCAGGATCAGTATAAAGAACTGGAAGAGATTATTGACGAAGTGGCGGAACGTATCAATAAACTGGGCAGTCATACGATTGGTACCTTGCAGGAGTTTGCAGAACATACCACACTGAAGGAATCTCCCGGTAAATATCCATCACAAAAAGATATGATAGCGAAGTTGCTGGATGATCACGAACTGATTGTTGTGGAAATCAGAAAACATCTGAAGAAAGAAGACAAAGAAGGACTGGATGCCGGAACCGCAGATTTTATTACAGGTTTGATGCAGCAGCACGAAACCATTGCCTGGAAGCTCAGAAGATACTCCAATTAAATAATTAAAAATATCCGACTCTATCGAAAGAACAAATTAAAGGATATATGGTATAGCTTTTCAGAATACTGACCATATGTACATTATACTGTTTTAATACAATTGTTGGTTAGGTCCTGAATTTATTCAGGGCTTTTTTATTTTTCAGAAATAGAAATATTGCAATGTTTACGGATATAAAACGTCTTTAAATCATGTAATACTTTCAAATAGTTGTGTAACAAGCCTGCACCTGTTTCTGTCGATATTTGTACTATCAAATTAATTAAACAATTAAACAAAAACAGTATGAAAAGATTATTATTTTCAACAGCAGTAGCTGCAGTATTGACATTAGGAATGTCATCATGTAAGAAAGATTACAATTGCGATTGTAAAGACACTACCACCGGAGATCGTTTTGAAACAACTAACTATCCTAACACAGGATTAGTTGATGCTCAAAAAGCTTGTAAAGACCGTCAGTCAGTATGGCAGAACACTACGCGCCCGGCAGCTCAATGTACAATTTTATAATTGTCTGATTTTGCTGAGTTGAAGAACTAAAGCAAATGCGGCATCAATTAATTGATGCCGCATTTTTTATTTGTTGTTCGTAATACAGTTTTTCTTATTTCACATAGTTTGGCGAAACACATTTTTGCCAGTATTCAACAATGGTTTTTATCGTTTCTTTTATCTCAGCATAATTCTTTGGTTTTACAAAAAAACCCTGAATAGATTTTGAATAAGCATCTATAACATATTGCTGCTCGGCACTGGTGGAGAAAAATAAGTAGGGGATGGATTTTATTCTCAGGTCTTCGTTTTCATGCACCTTTGCTCTTAGTTCCATTCCATTCAGCCGCGGCATATTAATATCAGAGAAGATTATAAAAGGTTCTATGGTAGTGTCAGTAAGGTATTCGAGTGCTTTTTCACCTTCCTTAAAGAAGATAATTTCATTCTTGTAATTCAGTTCCTGAAATATTTCCGTTAAGATATCCTGGTCGTCCAGATCATCTTCGATAATTATAATCGGACCGCCTTTGTTCATAGAAAAATTTTAGAGATGTATAATGTCGCAATGTAGTCATTTAAATTTCAAATAAAAAAACGCCCTGTTCTCTGAGGGAGGAACAGGACTTAATCATTAATAATTGCTACGAATAATCTAGAAAGTGAAATTGTCTTTCACTAACTGACCGTCTGTATTAAACAACAAATCTTTTTTATTCAAACTGTTCTTTGCTACCGTTATTTTGTATTGGTTATTGGTTTCAGGTGTTTCAACAATAGTTACCTCTTTAATTTCCCATTTTGCATATTCACCTCTGCTAAATCCTTTTATGACACTTGTTGGCAAAAAATCTTTTTTGATAATGCGTTCCGTCATTTTCCATTCTCCGTTGTTAGAGAATTTAACTCTGTAGTTTTTGTCATTTTCATCAAAAACTACTTTGAAATCTACCAGCTGATCCTGCCACTCCACGTTGGTGGCATCGGGGAATTTTTCAGTGAAGTTGTTGGTTACTTCTGCAGGAATTTTTCTCAACTGCGCATATACAGCGTTAACACTAAATAATGCTGCAATCATTGCAATCATAATATTCTTTTTCATAAAACTTAATTTGAGGTATAATAATTTGATTTAATAACGCAGTTTGGCACTCATCTGTTTGAATAAAAACAGCTGAATTGAATATTCTTTACAAAATTTAAGATTTGAAATTGCTGATATCGGTCTGTATGTTAAGTAATGTTTTCAGCGATTGCACATAATCTTCCATTTGTTTTATTTTGACTTCAGGAGTTGCCATATTTGGAATGGTGATGGGCATTTCATTGAGGTTTCTGTATACTTCCGGATATTGCAGTTTTATCTGTTCTGTCAATGACATAATTTCTGCATTTAACTGATGTTCTTTCGTTTCCATAATAAATGTATTTAAATTAAATTGCATAGAATTAACTGTAAGCCGTGTAAATACCTGCATGCATAAAATTCCATTTTATCTTCCAGGTAACTATTACATCATTTTTTTCAAATGTTGCAATATTATAAGGGTTTAGTAGAGTTCTTCCGGCTCCGGATCGGGCATTTCCAGATCAAATTCATTATTGCTGTACGCATAAGCTTTTGCGATTTCTGCTCCAAAATACAATACGACAGCCGAATAATATACCCAGACCAGCAGCATAATTAAGGTGCCGGCTGCACCGTAAACGCTGATGACTATAGAGTTTGCCAGATAAAGACCTATCAGGTATTTACCCGTCAGAAATAATAATGTAGAACTCAGGGCAGCCACGAAGACATATTTCCATTTCATCTTCTTATCATGCAGTGTTTTAAAAATCAGCATAAACACTATTGTAATGACAATCAAAACAAATACGGAATTAATGCTGTGTACAATGGAAACAGTAGTGCCTTTAAAAAAGGATTCAAGCCGTTTGTTAATAATATCGAGTATGGAATTAATCACTAAACTAACAATCAGAAGAAAGGAGATGCTGCCCACCATCAGAAAAGATAATAGTTTTAGCTTTAAATAATTTCTGAACCCGTTTTTGTGTGTAGGCTTTATTTTCCAGATTAAATGGATAGAACTTTGTATTTCGGAAAACACACCCGATGCACCAAAGAAGAAGATGGCACTCCCAATTACAGCCGCTATTCCGTTATTATGGTGCAGTTTCAGATTCTTGAGAATATCCTGTACCTGAATGGCGGTTTGTTTGCCCACCAATGCCTGTATTTCAAAAAATAATTGTCCCTGTACGGCATCCGTCCCGAAAAATATTCCGGAAAAAGCAACCATTACCATCAATAAGGGCGGAAGTGAAAACAAAGTGTAAAAGGATAAGGAGGCACACAGTCCAATGACATTGTCATCTACAAATGCGATACCTGCATTTTTTAGTATCAGCAAAAACTTTTTTAGTTTCTTTAAAATCAACTTCATGATTTATGACAAATTATTAAGAGGTCGGTAAATAAATATCAATGGTAGTTCCATAATTAGAAATACTTTTTGCACTGATAAATCCATTGTGATTCTCTACTATTTTTTTACAGATGGTTAAACCGATGCCGGTGCCGGAAAATGTCTGCTTATCATGCAGGCGCTGGAACAGCATAAAGATTTTTTCGGCATATTGCTGCTCGAAACCAATTCCGTTATCGCTGACGGAGATATGGTAATACTTTTTAGCCGGGTCTGCTCTTTCATCATGCACATCGGTACTCTGCACTAATTTACACTTTATATTTATAACCGGAGAGCGATTGGTGTCGCTATATTTTATGGAGTTTATGATAAGATTGGTAAACAACTGCTCCAGTTGAAAGGAAACACCCTGAATAGTAGGTAAGTTTGAGTAATTGACCGTTGTGTTAGTTGCTTCTATGGTTTGTATCAGTGTAGGTTCCAGCAATACGTTTTGAATGATGTCATTCAGATTTATGTTACTTAAACTTTCCTTTGTTTCGGTAATTCTGGAATACGCCAGCAAGTCATTAATCAGCAGCTGCATTCTGTTGGCAGAAATCTGTATCCTGTTAAAATAATCTTTGCTTCTTTCATTTAATGCCAGCTCTTTGTCGTCCAGTATTCGTGAAATAAATAATTGTGTTTTACGTAAGGGTTCCTGTAAGTCGTGACTGGCAATGTAGGTAAATGCAGAAAGTTCTTCGTTGGTAGCTAGCAGTTCTTCTGCTCTTTTTTCTTTCTCAATATTCTGAAAGGCAAGTTCTTTGTTTGCAATAATTAATTCTTCCGCTCTCTTTTCCTTTTCAATATATTGGGTCACCAGTTCTTTATTTACAGAGGTAAGTTCTCTGGTTCTTTCATTAACAGCCTTTTCCAAACGTTCATTCTCCAGCTTATTTTCGCTGATATTCTTTTTCAGTAATTCTGTTTCTATACGTTTCTGTTCCAATGCTCTTGATCGCGATTCTGTAATATCATGTATGGCCAGTAATATCAATGGTTCTCCCTGGCTTTTCTGAACCAGCCGGTTGGCATTCAGCAGCATTATTTTTCTGCCGATGTCCTGAAACGTATGTGTGATTTCATAATTCAGCAAATGCGCATTTTTAGAGATAATGTCATCCAGCAATTTTCTAAGAACAGGAATGTCCCACTGCTTATTGCCTAAATCGTATAGAAAATTTCCGATGGTTTCTCCTTCTGAAACAGAAAAGTTTTTATAGAAAGCTTTATTGGCAGATTTTACACGCAGGTTTCTGTCCAGTATAATCACGGATTCGTGAATCGTATCGACAATAGCTTCGGCATAGTCTTTTGCATCCTTGATGTGTTGTTGCAAATTGATGATTTCCTGTCTAATCATATTCGGCTTTTTATCAGTTTATCTGTATGATTTTTATGTTTTTAGAATCTTATTGCAGGCGATAATTTTTCTGTTGTAATAATTTACATGCTTAACATAAAGGACTCTTTGTTGCTGCCCGATATGTGATATTGCCAGTTGATCCGCATAGCTTCTTCCACCACTTTTTTCAGCGTGGAAAAATCGTTTGGTTTTTTTATGTACACATTAGCACCCATCACAAACGTTTCTTCAATATCTCTTTCCGCACCCGAAGTGGAGTAAATGGCAATTGTCAGATGTTTTAATGCGGGACTGTTTCTGATTTCTTCCAGGCATTGCATGCCGTTTTTTCGGGGCATATTTAAATCCAGAAAAACAACATCAGGCAACAGTACGCCGTCCTGTGTCAGGTATTCCATCAGCTCAATGCCATCGTTTACAGTGGTTACGATTGTTTTTATTTTAATGTCTTCTAACGCCTCCTTAAAAATCAGGCGGTCGTCTTCGTCGTCGTCTGCAAGTAAGACATGTATTGGTTTATCTGGCATGTTGATGTTGTAATTTTAATTACTTGGTTAAAGTTGCCCGGTTTTCGCGCTTTTTCTTTACAATTCTTTGAAATGCGGAAGGGGTAAGACCGGTGGTTTTTTTAAACTGGTTGGAAAGGTGCGCCACGCTGCTGTAGTTAAGCTGGTAAGAAATTTCCGTAAGCGTATAGTTTCCGCTGATGGTCATTTGTTTGACGCGTTCGATTTTCTGGAAGATGATATAATTCTCGATAGTAGAGTAGGTAATTTCTGAAAACAGATTGGATAAATACCCGTAACTGTGATTTAAGGTGTCTGCCAGATAAGCAGAAGTGGCAATATTCGGAAGCATATCATCGCTCCATACCATGTCTGTAATCGTATCTTTTATTTTTTGAACCAGTGCTGTTTTCTGGTTCTCGATAATGTCAATACCATATTTATGTAAGAGAGATTTAAGAAGTTCCGTCTGTTCCGGCAAAAGGTCTTTTTTAAACTCAATTTCATTCAGGCCTATAATGTTAAAATCAATGGCCAGTTTTTCCAGTTGTTCCTGTAATATTGCTTTGCAAGTGAGAGAAATATCATATTTTATAAGTATGTTCATAAAAACAGCCATGCTGTATTCTTGTAAGTTAGACAATAAAAACAGCAATAGCTATTTATTTTGATTATATAATTACATTGTCTCTGATATTGATGCTGATGTACAAGT
>JADLAJ010000230.1 GCA_020848255.1 Chitinophagales bacterium | reverse complement strand
GTTTTACATTTTATTTTTCGTTTCCCATCCAATGATTTCTTTGGTTATAACCGCGGTGTGGCAGCATTCTACCAGCATTATGCCTGGAATTACAAAATGAGAACGAATGGTACTTTTGACGCCTGGCTATACTGGGAAGATCTGGCTAAAAAACAATTTGGCGATTGCAACTCTATGTGGTGTGTCATTAAAACACAGCCCGGAATTTTCATCAGTAATACACTATTCAATGTAAGAACCTACTTACTGCAACTATTAAAAGTATGCAGTTATGTTTTTCCTGTTGGGATCTTTCACGGAAAGAAAATGCAGTTGCTGCTTACCCTCCTCACTATCGTAACTTTTATAACATTATTGCTTAGAAAAAACTCCAGAGCATATTTTCTGCAGAAAATTTATTCTTATAAATTCTATCTGCTGATTTTATTTTGCTTCATCACTCCTACTTTACTATCCTGTGTGGTAGTGTTCCCGCGAGACCATTATTTGTATCTGCAGATGTTGTTCGTCCTGTTGATTCTAATCAGTGCCTTTGGTTTTATTTTTGAATATCTTTCTTTAAAACTGGTTTTTTTTATTGCTTTTGGCTTCCTGCTGTTTCTTGCTACCCCAAATATACAAAGCTATTCATTTATGAAATTCAGCACGGATACACATGCTATGTGTAATAAGAAACTGATTCAGCATCTCGAAAATAAATATGCAAACACGCCGCATACACTATTCACGAATATGCCTTTTGTGCGCGGTTTGTTGCCCACCAACTTCAAAGAAATAAATACCATTTTTGACAAGAAGAAAAGTAAGCCATTTACTCATTATATCGACTCAGCGAAAATAGATATTGTCATCATCACTCCTTCTACACTCCGAGATCCGCATCTGACGTCAGATTCTACCTGGTTGGATTTTATGAAGCAACCTGCAAACTATAATTTTAAAAAAGAAATTTTCTGCGATTGTGATCTATATCTACTGGTTAAAGAAGTTCCAGAAAAGAACTAATGACTTTTGCTTTATCCTCTGCCAAATTAATAGCGGAAGAAACGGCTATGCCATAAACACCTGTATTCATTAATGCTTGCACGTCTTCTAATTGTATACCACCGATAGCAATTACAGGAATTGCAGAATTGTAGAATTGCAGCATTGCAGCATATCCTTGCAAACCTACTATTGAATTTAGATTTTTTTTTGTTTCTGTAAACTTATAAGGCCCAAGACCGATATAATCCACTCCGGCGCTTTGCAGGTGTTTTATATCTTCAGTAGTGTTTGCTGTGCCGCCGATGATTTTATCCTTACCTAAAATCACTCGTGCTTCTGCAACAGACATGTCATTTTTTCCAAGATGCACACCATGCGCTTCAATTGCTTTACATATTTCTACGTTATCATTAATAATTAATATAGTCTGATACTTATCACAAATATTTTTTACTTTCTCAGCAATTTGCAGCCATTCATCAAATGGTTTGTTTTTTACACGAAGCTGTATCCATCGAATACCATTCTCACAAGCAATCTGCGCTAATTGCTGGTGTGTAATATCGGGTAAATCCTGTGTGAGATAATGAAAACGATGAACGATGAACGATGAACGATTGATTGATTGATTGATGTCTGTACTTTTTTTCATTGTCAATTGTAAATCATTAATCATTCATTTTATGATAACCCAGATTTGTTTCGTTGCTGATTAAAAACTGATAGGTGTATTCTTTTGCCAGTTCGCAGGATTTGTGTTGTGAATTTCCCGAAGCCATGTAAGCTGCAATAGCTGACGACAATACACAACCCGTTCCGTGTTTTTCCAGCTCACTGATTTTTGCAGGATGCAGAATGTCCAGTTTTCTGTTTATCCAGATCATATCTGTTGCAGGTGTTTCTACATTGTGTCCGCCTTTCAGATACACATTGCAATGTGCTGCGAGTTGTTCTGCACCTTTAACGGCATCGCTCTCACCTGTCAGCGATTGCACTTCTTCCCAGTTTGGTGTAATCCATGCTGCGGAATCAATGATATGTTTCAGGTATTTTTTGGATATTTTTTTATGAAAAGAAAAACCCGCACTGGCTTTCAGAATCGGATCCCAGATGATTTTAATTTCGTTGTTGTAGCCCAATAATAATTCAATCACTTCACTCAGCACTTCCAAGCTCTCTATCAATCCGATTTTGACATACTCCACTTTATACGCTTCTAACAGTGGGTAAAGTTGATTTTTTATTTTCTTTTTAGACAACCAGTGTACACCCGCAAATTTATGATCGTTCTGATAGGTAACCCCTGTCGTTACGGCCAGCCCGGAAACACCAATGGTTTCAAATGTTTTGATATCCGCCAGTACACCGGCACCACCGCAGGGGTCATAACCTGCAATACTTAATACGTATGGTCTCTTTTTTTTCATTCCTATTTGTCATTCTGAACAACGTGAAGAATCTTATTAAAATTAGTTGTTGCATTTCCCGGATCTTTCCAAAGCGCACCCAGCAATCCTACACCATCAAAGTTAAGATTTTTCACCGTTTCTATCTTAGATAAATCAACACCTCCAACGGCAAATAATTTAGTCATGAGTCGTGAGTCATGAGTCGTGAGTTTTAATTCTTCTAAGCTCCAATCGTAACTATGATTTTCTTTGGAAATACTTTTAAACAATGGCGAAACAATTACATGTTTGAATTTACCCGCATACTTTTTAATCTCTTCCATACTGTGTGCGGAAACAGAACTCATTTTGTCATTCGCATGCAGCCAGTTCAATACCTTATCATTATACATTTCATTTTTCTGTACAATATCTCTGGTGAAATGATAACCGCCTAGGTTAAATTCTTTGGCAATAATCATGGAGGTAGCAATACATTTTTTCCAGTATTGCTCCGGAATTTTTTCTACATAATCCACCAGTGAATAATCATCCAGTTCCGGTTTGCGGATATACAGATAATCTGCACCGGCATCCAGCAATTGCGTGATGATCCCGATTTCGTTTTCGACTTCCTGTTCCGGTGTATAAACAATGATCTGCATCTTCTACTCTTCGTGAACGATTTTCTTTAAAAACTCCAGTGGTTTCTTCGTTTTA
This sequence comes from Chitinophagales bacterium, assembly GCA_020848255.1. Lineage (GTDB taxonomy): Bacteria > Bacteroidota > Bacteroidia > Chitinophagales > JADIYW01 > JADJSS01. The sequence goes on along the minus strand of JADLAJ010000230.1, from coordinate 80 downwards.
TAATCTATAACGGCAGAACCATTTTCCGGAATCTGATAAAACTCAACATCATTTGCCTTTCTTTTTTCCTGCCAGTAATT
>JADLAJ010000229.1 GCA_020848255.1 Chitinophagales bacterium | reverse complement strand
TTTTTTTAGATAAAATTCGTAAAGCAAATGATGTACGTAATGTTGCACCTTTCATTATTAAAGCAGGTATTTTAAAAACCAAATCAGAGATAGAAGGAATTGCCTTAAAAGGTGTAGATAAAGACTACGACTGGAAAACCATTCAAACATACTTGAAAGAAGGGAACATTCTTTCATTTAAAGATACTAATGCAAGTAAAGATATCCTGATTTCCAAATCGACCGCCAAACGCTTAAACCTTAAAGTGGGAGACAACGTGATTGCTTATTTCATCCGAAAAGATCTGGTGGCACCCTTAGGCAGAAAACTAAAAGTATGCGGTATTTTTCACACAGGTTTGGAAGAATACGACAAACAATATGCGTTAGTAGATATTCAGTTGCTACGGGAACTCAATCAGTGGAAAGCCAATGAAGTGGCCGGCTATGAAGTGCGGCTGAAAAATATGGACAGAATGGATGCTTTTAAAGATTCCATTTACTACAAGTATGTCGACCAGAGTGTGAACGCACAAACCATGAAAGAAATTAACCGTAATATTTTTGAATGGCTGGATTTGCAGAAAATAAACGAATATCTGATTCTCGGTTTTATGGTGTTGGTAGCTATGCTGAACATGATAACAGCGCTGATTATTCTTATTTTAGACAGAACAAACATGATTGGTATTTTGAAGTCTTTAGGTGCAAATAATAAAAGTATTACCAGGGTTTTTATTTACAATGCAGCATATATTATTCTGAATGGTCTTTTCTGGGGAAACATACTGGGACTTGGCATTTGTCTGATACAGCATTATACTGGATTTATAAAACTGAATGAAGAAAATTATTATTTAAGTGTTGCGCCCGTTTATTTTAATATCTGGGCAATTGTTTTGATAAATATCGGAACCCTACTGATTTGCACTGTAATATTGCTGTTGCCCACGCGACTGATTAGCCGAATCTCTCCGATGAAGGCTATACGATTTGAATAATATCAAATCCTCATTTTGTTCTGCTGATTCGGGATAATACAGAATCTGTTTTTCATGTCACCTCTATTTCTTATATTGCAATAATGTTTCAGCAAATTCGCAAATGGAAATGGATTATTTCGGCAATTACCTGCTTTATATTGCTGTATGTTTTGCCAACTGCATTCATTGAAAAATACTACTCTAAAGGCTTTTTCCTTTTAGTCAGAAAATTGCAGGATAATACCTTTGGCAAAATACCGTTTCCTTCTTATTATATTTTTCTCGCTTTTCTGTTGTTTATCGTAATGAAATGGTTTCTGCATTTTTTCAGAGAAAAGCCACAACCGGTTTTACAGCGCTTATTTAAGATTTTCTCTTTTGCCGGTTTTATGATCACCCTTTTTTTTATTCTCTGGGGATTTAATTATGGAAGAATTCCTCTGGAGCAAGAGCTAAAGCTGAATATACAACCATTAACGCAAGAGCAATTAATGGCAGAAACCAACGCAACGATTCAGAATCTGGCTCATGTGAGAGGAATGATAAAAAAAGATACCAATCCTATTCCGCAGATTGTATTCATAAATAACATCGAACAAATCAGCAGAGATGCGCTGGATACTTCATTAGCACATTTTAATTATCCCTTCAGCTCTAAAATACGCGGACGAATGGTGTTTGAAGATATGTTTCTGATATTCAGCATCGGCGGACAATACCTGCCCTTTGTTGGCGAAGGAAATGTAGACGATGCGGTTTTTTATTCCAAGAAACCTTTTTATCTGATGCATGAAATGGCACACGGAAATGGCTTTACAGAAGAAGCGGATTGTAATTTCCTTTCTTATGTAAGTTGTATGCAGTCTTCTAATTTGTCTTTGCACTACAGCGGTGAATTGAACTACTTATTGTATTTGCTGTCTGAACTGAAAATAAGAGATGAGAAAGCGCATCAGTCCGTCAAAGACGCGATGCCAAAAGCAGTGCGCAAAGATTTGGAGGAAATTAAAACATACTACGAAAAGCATACATTTAAAACCGGATTTTTAGGAGATGTTGTCAATAATCTCTATTTAAAAATAATGGGCATTCAGGATGGCGTAAAAAACTACGACAAAATGGTATTGATGGTATATGCATGGAAAAATCAAAAATGATGTTTAATTTGTAATGCTAATAAGATTCACTATGACATTTGAATATACCAATCCTGTGAAATGTACCAAGCAAGAAGCCTGGAATTTAATTGCAGATTTGGAAAGACGTCCAGATTGGATTCATTTTCAGGAGAAATGTTACTGGACAGACAAAAAGCCCGGCATGGTAGGTTCCCGTTACCAGGAGAAAGAAGTATTTCTCGGATTTCCATTAAACGTAAATTATGAAATCACCGTCTGGAAAGAATTTGAGCAGGTAAGCAGTATTTGTTTAATGCCGCCTTTTCATCAGACTGTAGATGTTATTGTGAAAGAAAATGCATCCGGTGTGGTTTGTTCATTAATTATCGACTTAAAAATCGGCGTTTTAGGTTTGTTGCCTAAAAGCATCATAAAACGACAAGTCGATAATCTGGTGCAGCCGCTGGTGGATCAGTTTATTAAAATATTAGAAACAGAATCAGTTTTAAATAAAAAATAATTTAGCATTCCTATGATTTTTGAATACAGTAATCACGTGCAGTGTACAAAAGAAGAAGCCTGGGCATTTATAACTGATTTAGAACGTCGTCCCGATTGGATTCATTTTCAGGAAAAATGTTACTGGACCGATAAGAAACCCGGAATGGTGGGTTCTAAATATCAGGAGAAAGAAGTATTTCTGGGTATTCCGTTAAACGTAAATTATGAAATTACCGTTTGGAAAGAATATGAGCGTGTCAGCAGTAAATGCAAGATGGCGCCGTTTTATCAGGTGGTAGATGTGATTGTAATGGAAGAAGAGGACGGTTGTTTCTGCTCGCTGGTTATTGATGCTAAATTAGGACCTTTCTTTCTGGTTCCTGAAAAATTTCTGCGTAAACAGGTGGACGCCATTGTACAGCCTTTAACGGATAAATTTATAGAAATACTGGAAAGAGAATCAGTACTTCGTCGCCCTAAATAAACGTTAAATTTTATTTTATTAATCTGCATCAAGGCTTTTAGAACAAAAATTATTTAACTTTGTTAACTTATTTAACTTAGTTAACTAAAATGCCAAACAAAGAAAGAAGAAAGAAAGAAAAAGCAGAACTGCGTCAGCAAATACTCGACGTAGCAAGAGATATTGCCGCTAATGACGGATGGCAAAACGTCACCATCCGTAAAATCTGTGAGCAGATAAAATACACGGCACCTATCGTTTATCAGTACTTTGAAAGCAAGGAAATGATTTTGCAGTCTTTACGCAAAGATGGCTTTGTACAGGTATTTCATCTTTTTGAAACGGTAGACAAAAAATACAAAGCACCGGAAAAGCGCTTGTTTGAATATGCACTAACCTGGTGGAATTTTGCCATTCAGTATCCTGAAATTTATCAGGTCATGTTTAACCTTCAGGGAGCAGTTTGTTTGCAGAACGAAGGAAATATAAAAATCCACAACACCGTAATGGATTATTATCATCCGGCTTTTGAATCCATTAACCAGAAAGCAAAACGTTCTGAAATATACTGTCTGGAGCTGACGGATAATTTTATAGCCATTATCCATGGTTTTATTTCTATGAACATGGCAAACAAAATAAAATCAGGTAACGAAAGAGCTTTACTGATTTACAAAAACTCTTTACAAAGATTCATCCATTCTATAAATGATATAAATACGAAGAAATGACAAAAGGAAAAATGATATTCTGGTCTCTTTTAGTCCTGATAATTGCCGGTTTAGCATACGTCAAGCACACTAAAAACAAAGAAGTAGCAGCAAAGACAGCTCCCATGGGGAAAGGCGGACCGCAAACATTAATGGCTGCAGGTTTTGTGGCAGAATATTCAAAACTATCTAATAATCTAAGTGCAAACGGAAGCATTCTGGCACAGGATGAAGTGCAGCTGCAGCCTGAAGTATCGGGTCGTGTAACGTATCTGAATATTAATGAAGGTGCAATTGTACCCAAAGGAACTTTATTGCTTAAAATCAATGACGCTGATTTGCAGGCACAGGTATTTAAACTGAAAACACAATTGAAAATCGCACAAAGTAATCTGACAAGATTGGCCGAACTTTTAAAGATTAAAGGGGTTTCACAGGCAGAATACGATGCCGCTGATAATGTGGTAAACAACATAAATGCAGATATACAATTGCTGAATGTTCAAATTGCAAAAACAGAATTGCGAGCACCTTTCTCCGGAAAATTAGGGTTGCGAAATATCAGTTTAGGTGCCTATGTTTCTCCGAGTACGGTGGTTGTTTCTTTGCAGAATACAAGTCAGTTAAAAATGGATGTATCGGTTACGGAAAAATATGCGGGTGTTATTCAGGTAGGCGATAACATGCAATGTACCGTTGCAGGTATTGAAAATCCTTTTCAGGCAAAAGTAATTGCCATAGAACCCACTATTGATGAGATGACACGTAATTTAAAAGTTCGTGCAATGGTTCTAAATCCCAGCTCAAAATTAGTGCCGGGTGCATACGTAAAGGTGCAGTTGAAATTAAAAGAAACATCTAATGCCATTATGATTCCGAGCAGTGCAGTGATACCAGATGATAAAGCCACTAAGATTGTGGTGGCAGACAGCAGTAAAGCAAAATTTGTAGCGATTGAAATAGGCGTAAGAACAGAAAGTGAAGTGCAGGTAATAAGTGGAATTAAATCAGGAGATACTGTATTAACAACAGGTTTATTGCAGGTTAAACCTGGGATGTCTGTAAAAATTACAAAAACTAGCACTCGTTCAACAGTCAAATAATTACTGCATGTTATTCAATAATTCAATAACTCACCAATTCAATAAATAAAAATGGGTTTACCTTCAGTCAGTTTACGTCGTCCGGTCTTTGCCATCGTAATGAATATCATCATTATACTTTTTGGCGTCATAGGATATACATTTCTTGGAGTGCGTGAGTATCCGTCTATAGATCCGCCGGTGATTACTGTGCGTACAAATTATACAGGTGCCAATGCAGATATCATTGAATCACAGATTACGGAACCACTGGAAAATGCCATCAATGGTGTGCAGGGAATTCGCACTATTTCTTCCGCCAGTAATCAGGGTTCCTCTAATATCACTGTAGAGTTTGATTTATCGGCAGATTTAGAAACTGCAGCCAATGACGTGCGTGATAAAGTATCTCAGGCTTTGCGTTTACTGCCACAAGATATCGATGCCGCTCCGGTGGTTTCCAAAGCAGATGCCAATTCAGATGCTATCATTTCTATGACTGTACAAAGTAACAGTAAGAACGTATTGGAACTGACGGATTACGCAGTCAATGTCTTACAACAGCGTTTACAAACGATTCCCGGTGTCAGCAGTATTCAGATATGGGGGCAGAAAAATTACGCCATGCGTTTGTGGTTTGATCCGCAAAAATTAGCGGCTTATCAGTTAACCGCTATCGATGTACAGAATGCCCTCAATAAGGAAAATGTAGAATTGCCTTCCGGGAAAATTGCAGGAACCAGTACGGAGTTAACCGTGAATACCTTAGGCCGAATAAATACCGAAGAAGAGTACAACAACATTATTATAAAAGATGTAGGCGGACAGTCCGTGCGTTTAAAAGATGTAGGATATGCTGTATTGGGTACGGAAAATTTTGAAACCAGTTTGAAAGAAAGCGCCACAGGAATGGTTGCGCTGGCTTTAGTGCCGCAGCCGGGTGCCAATTATGTTGAGATTTCCGAAGAGTTCTATAAACGACTCGAACAGATTAAAAAAGAAGTTCCGAAAGATATTATTTTAAATATAGCACTGGATAATACGGTGTTTGTGAAAAATTCCATTTCAGAAGTAAAAGAAACTTTGCTGATTTCTATTGTGCTGGTGGTGTTGATTATTTATTTATTTTTCAGAGACTGGGTAATTGCTTTGCGACCCTTGCTGGATATTCCGGTATCTCTGATCGGTGCGTTTTTTATCATGTATATTTTTGGTTTTACAATTAATGTATTAACGCTCTTAGCTATTGTATTAGCTACCGGTTTGGTGGTCGATGACGGAATTGTTGTTACGGAAAATATTTTTAAAAAACTGGAGTTAGGAATGCCGAAAATGCAGGCAGCGCGCGAAGGTTCGGAAGAGATATTTTTTGCCGTTATGTCTACTTCCATCACATTGGCAATTGTGTTTTTGCCTATCGTTTTCATGCAGGGATTTGTAGGAAGTTTATTCAAAGAATTTGGAATTGTGGTTGCCGGAGCTGTATTGATTTCCGCATTTGTTTCCTTAACGCTGACACCGGTTTTAAATGTCTGGTTAGGGAAAAAGGTACATAAAAATTCCTGGTTTTATGACAAAACAGAACCTTTCTTTAAAGGATTAGATGACGGATACAAAGATATGTTGGGTTCGTTTATGAAAATACGCTGGGTTTCATTTTTAATTGTATCTGTTTGTTTTGTGCTGATTTATTTTGTGGGTAAAAGTTTACAATCAGAACTGGCACCCATGGAAGACAGAGGTGCATTCCGTGTTTCACTTACTGCACCGGAAGGTACTTCTTACACAGCTATGCAAAGTTATGTGGACAGAGTAACCCAGTTTGTGATGGATTCCGTACCAGAGCAGCGCATTGCATTGAGTGTGACTTCACCTGGTTTTATTGGTTCAGGAGCGGCAAACACTGCTTTCATGCGTATCCGTTTAAAAGAAAAAGATGAACGCTTAAAAACACAGGATGAAGTGGCACAATATTTAGGCAAAAATTTTTCTAAGTTTAATTTGGGAAAAGCATTTGTGATTCAGGAACAAACTATTTCTGTTGGTTCGGCAAAATTCGGACAACCGGTTCAGTTTGTTATTAAGAATTTTAATTTTGAAAAACTGCAGGCTGTAATTCCAAAATTCATGGAAGAAGTCTCAAAAAGTCCTGTATTAATTGGCTCTGACGTAAACCTTAAATTTAATAAACCGGAAGTGGAAGTGATTATTGATAAAGAGAAAGCCACTTCTTTAGGTGTTTCTGTGCAGGATATCGCACAGACATTACAGTTCTCCATGAGTGGCCGTCGCTTTGGCTATTTTCTGAAAGATGGTAAACAATATCAGATTATCGGACAAACGTCATACGATGAACGAAATAAACCAGAAGATTTAAAAAATATATTTGTTCGAGGTAATTCTGGTAAACTAATTTCATTAGACAATTTAATTACAACAGAAGAATTAGCAAAGCCACCGCAGCGCTATCACTACGACAGATATAAATCTGCAACTATATCGTCCGGCCTTGCACCCGGAAAAACGGTTGGAGATGGAATAAAAGAAATGGAACGTATTGCTAAAAATGTGCTGGATGAATCATTTACAACTTCGTTAGCCGGTTCTTCGCGGGATTTTGCAGAAAGTTCTTCTAATACAATGTTTGCATTGATATTGGCATTGGTTTTAATTTATCTGGTACTGGCCGCGCAATTCGAAAGTTTTATAGATCCGTTTATTATCATGATAACGGTTCCACTTGCACTCGCAGGAGCATTGTTGTCACTTTGGATATTCGGACAAACACTCAATATTTTCAGTCAGATTGGTATGATTATGCTAATTGGGTTAGTTACCAAAAACGGAATTTTAATTGTAGAATTTGCCAATCATAAACGAAAAGAGGGAATGAGTAAGGCGGAAGCTGCGACCTATGCGGCAGCTATGCGTTTGCGTCCTATTTTAATGACAAGTTTAGCGATGGCACTGGGTGCGGTTCCGATTGCAATGGCTTTAGGCACAGGTTCTACCAGCCGTGTTTCATTAGGGATTGTTATTATCGGCGGTATCATGTTCTCCTTAATATTAACACTGTTTGTGATTCCTGCCATGTATTCATTTATGTCACGCACAAAAGTATTAACAGAAGAAAACTAAAAACATATACACTAAACAGTAGAACTAAATGTCTTTGTGTTCCAAAATAAATAATTATGAGAAAGATTTTTAAAATAATTTTTATCACTTTCACTTTCATTTTCACCATCACTTTCACTTCTTTGAAAGCACAGGAATTATTAACTCCTGAAGATGCCGTAGCATTAGCTATAAGTAAAAATTTTGATATCGTGATTGCAAAGAATGAAGCGGATATTGCAAAGATTAACAACAACAAGGCAACCGCCGGTATGCTGCCGAGAATAAATGTGACGACAGGCGATGTTTTCAACCTGAGTAATATAAATCAAAAATTTACGACAGGACAAGAAGTGAAAAAAAACTGGGTGCCTGTTAATAGTTTTAATGCAGGCTTAAACCTTAACTGGACAATTTTCGACGGACTGAAAATGTTTGCCACCAAAGACAGATTAGCTGCTTTACAATCTTTAGGTGAAATACAATTAAAAAACCAGATTCAGGATGTGGTGGCTCGAGTACTAAATGCCTACTATGAAGTAGTTCGTCAAAAACAACAAATAAAAGCACTGAATGAATCCGCTGCCATCTCCGTAGAGCGTGTAAGTTTGTCGCAAAAAAAACTGGAAGTTGGTTACAGCGACAAAACGCCTTTGTTGCAGGCTAAAGTGGATTATTCCGCACAGCAGATTAATATATTGAAACAGGAAACTGTTTTACAGCAAACAAAAGTGTCACTGAATCAACTATTAGGCAGAGATGCCAATATAGAGTTTGAAGTACTGGATACAATTGAAGTGAATTATGTGCCGAATCTGCAGAACATAAAGGATACAACCTTAGTTGAGAATTTTTCAATTCAGTCCGCTGAGAAGAATATTGAAATTGCAAAATTACAGCACAAAGAAATTAATTCACAAAGATTGCCTTCTATAAACTTTAATACCGGTTACTTATTTACGCAAAATAATAGTAAAGCTGGATTACAGTT
>JADLAJ010000228.1 GCA_020848255.1 Chitinophagales bacterium | reverse complement strand
TGGTATCGTAAATTCTTTTACACGTTTTATTATCATTTAATGCATATCCATTATAGTTTCCGTTGTATTCAAACTCAATAACATAAGTACCAGCAGGTTGATTATTTAAACTAATCTGATTAGGTGCCGTAAAAGCACTGAATGAATTATAGTAGACTGTGCCAAAACCAAGTCTGCTAATTCGTAAATCAGGAATGAAACCATAATCTGCAGCAAAATGAAGTGTGTTATTGTTGCCACAACCTTTTGTATAAGTTAATCGATGTGCTAAACTTTTTATTTCAGATGGCTGAATTACAAGTGTAGTATCTAATTGTGTACCGCAATTATCTGTAAATCGTAATGAATAGGTGCCAGCTGTTAAACCAGAAAGGCCAGTGTTATACAAGTTATTTCCAACATCGTAAATAAACATATTTTGCGGATAAGTGTAAGTGTCATTATATGCATAAAGCGCTTGTGTGCTGCTAACAGTAGTTGGTCCGGATAAAACTTGAAAAAGAGGTAATGATTTAAAATTATATGCAAACATCACTTTAAATAAAGCCACAGAATCTGCACAGATATAACCAACATCACCAACAGCACTATATGGTCTTGCTGGTTGCACATAAAACCGGAATGTATCGGTATACCTTTTTCCACAACCATCTTTTACTTTAAAAATATAGGTTTTGTTGTTTTCTAGTGGTTGTAAATTGATGTAATAAATAGACTCAAATCCATATTGTTCTAATAATATCTGAGCCGGTGTTCGTGTTCTTGTAGAATCTAATAGAACAGTTCCTGTAGTAGAATCAATCACCTGAAACTGAACCGGCGCCTGCAAGCCGGTTTGATATCGGTCTGGAGATGGATCGTACAGTGTAAAATTGACACTTAAACTGTCGTTGCATAAAAGAGAGGGAGTTGCAATAAATTTATTAAAATTTAAAATTCTGCCAGTTGTTTTTATAGAATCATTACACGCATTAAAGAGTGCTATGTCAATCTGGTCACCATAAGTAACACCACCAATTTTCTGGCTAAAATACAAATAATCTATGTTTGAAGTAATGAGCGTGATGTTGTTATTGGTAACAAACTGAGTGCCGCCTGACGTGGTGATACGCAAGGTGTATGGCGGCTTGAATTGTTTATTCAAATGATTGATGATAACCCGATACATTGTGGTGTCACAGTCAATCATTTCAACCGTAGGGAAGCCATTGCCGTATAATCCCTGGCTGAACTCGCTTCCGTTTGGTAAGAACTCAATGGCATAATTTACCGTGTTAGCGCAATCCTGTAGTATCATTCTGTAATTTCCTACAGGCAAATTTGTAAACGTTGCACTTGCCTGAAATGGTCTGATGGTTGCACCTGTAATCGTATCCAATCGCCATAGAAACGGACCGAATCCAGTACCTGTTTGTAAAACTCCTGTCAGTACACCCGTTGCATCTTTGTCACAATACGGTGCGACAGTGTCAACCCGCTGGATAACAGGTGCTGCATAGCTTGTTGTGATAATGATATTGCCTTGTATAGCGCTATCGTTTGCCAGGTTAAATACTTTTAAATAATACGTGCCAGCTGCCAGATTTGTAAAATTTCCTGATGAGTTAGTTTGCGTAGTGGTGCTTGTTAGTGAATAAAATAAACTACTAACAGGCAAAGCTTCTGTGGCGTTTACCGTTATGCTTGCATTGTTGGAACAGGTTGCGTTTACAATGCTTACTGTGTTTATGGTTATAGTCCCTGCCTGAAGAAAAGATGTTAAAAGAGTAAAAAGGATGGTATAAAATAGTTTCAGGATATTAGCTTGATTAGTAAAATTTCTCTTCATGACATAGGATATTGTTTTAATTAAGTTATTAATTAAAAAAAATAGTATTTAATTTTACAAAAATAACTCAATGCTATACTTAATACAAGGCAATAACTAAATACCTGTGACGGAAAAAAGACCTATAAAGTAGTTAAATTACTTATAATCAAAAGCTTATTGAGTTGTTTTCAACCCGCCTTCTTGCCGGGTATTTAGTATTCGGTACGTTTGGCTTAGTATTCGGGATTCACAAAAAGAAAGATTGGAAATATAAATTTGCTTTTCTATTTTCGTGAAAATTATACAGTATGACAACATTTCCGGTAGGCACCCGATTAGAACATCCCAAATTTGGCAAAGGCGTTGTAATTGAGGACAGCGACGAGTATATCTACTATATTTATTTTGGAGAAGAACACGGTGAAAAGGAAATTTCGAAGAGTTTTGATGGTATGGTCGTTATCAAACTGATTGAAAAAGACAAAGACTCCGTTTCTCTAGAACAAATTACGTCGGTTTTGGAAAATCTGATTGCTCCCTTAACTGAACCTATTGAAGATTGCAAAATTGCAGAAAAATGGGAAGGTGGTAATCTTGTCATGCAGCCTAAAGACAGAAGTCTGCAGTCAAAAGAAATTCCGATTGAAGGATTTTTTCATAAAATTGTGATGACACGGGACCGTTTGCGTGTCATGGAGCAAAAAATTAACGCTTCTAAAATTTCAGATGCAGAAAAGGTTGAATTACAGCAATATATCACCAGAATTTACGGAAGTTTGACCACCTTTAACGTGCTTTTCCGCTTTAAAGACGACTATTTCAAAGGCACCGGAGGCGGGGATTAATTGTTAAACAGCGGATTTATTCGCAATTTATATTAAATATTGTTGCTATATAAAATAAATCTGTTTAACTTTCGTTTAAAGTATAAAGACAATTTTATGCAACAAATTTCTACACCCGAACTTCTTATCAAACATCTCTACAATGAAACGAACGCCGGAGAAGCCGGAGTCGTTGATGCAGCATTGGCGGCAGATGCCAC
>JADLAJ010000227.1 GCA_020848255.1 Chitinophagales bacterium | reverse complement strand
TTCCGATTGGATTTAAAGAACTGGAAGGTATTCACTCCAGAACGGATTTCGACTTAACGGAACACCAGAAATTCTCAGGCAAAAAATTACAGTATTTCGATTCGGAACTGAATCAGAATTATGTGCCTTACGTTATTGAAACTTCTATCGGTTTAGACCGCATGTTCCTGCGTGTAATGAGCGAATGCCTGATGGAAGAAGCGCTGGAAAATGGCGAAACCAGAACCGTATTGAGATTGCCGGCAGCACTTGCACCGATAAAAGTAGCTATATTGCCTTTGGTTAAAAAAGACGGTTTACCGGAAAAAGCCAGAGAAATTATGGATGTTTTGAAATTTGTGGGCAGAACCTTCTATGAAGAAAAGGACTCTATCGGCAAGCGCTACCGAAGAATGGATGCATTGGGAACGCCTTTCTGTATCACTGTAGACCATCAGACACTGGAAGACAACACCGTTACCATCCGTGAGCGTGATACGATGCAACAAGACAGAATCGCCATTGCTGACATCGAGAAAATTGTTGGCGCAAAAATTGATATGAATAACTTACTTAGAAAGGCAATTTAAATATCTAAAAAAATAACTATCAAAAAAGCACACCTCATATTATTTCTAAGCTGTTTTATAGTCTTCAAAAGCTATTCTCAGTCTACATTTTTTACCGGATATTGGAAAGGTTATTTACTTACAGATACCGAGAATTATGATAACAGAAAAGGATTACCCGTAACGGTCTTTTTTTCTGATGATGATGAGAAAGGAGAATTATTTGGTGAAATGACCATTCAGTACCGCTATCAAACGGATATCTACAAAGCAAAATATGTGTTAAGCGGCTTATACGACGAGACTTTCACAAACATCTATATAACTCAAGAAAAACTATTGTACTACGACATTCTTCCCAAAGGCTTGCAATGGTGTTTTGGAAGCGGAACGTTTGTCTTGCATCGAAATCCTTACAGGAAGAAAAATTATATAGATGGTTACATGACAACCAATTGTGGAAACGAAAAAATAAGGATGGTATTGGTTAAAAAGTAATTTGTAAAAAAACAACTGTATATTTTGACAGATTAAGATAAAGAACTATCTTAATCTTATGAAAAATTACACACTCATTTTACTCTTCTTTTTCCTGATACTAATTTCAGGATGTACAAAAACTGCTGAAGAAGCTTCTCCTTTAGAGGGAACATTCACTGCATTGACGTATAACGTTGCAGGATTACCTGAGGGAATAAATGCCGACCAACACCCAGTGGCAAATACACCCTTAATCAGTCCGAGGTTGAACAACTACGATTTGGTGAATGTACAGGAAGATTTTTATTATCACGATGTTTTAATCAAAGACAATCACCACAAGTACAAAACCAAATACTTTGCCTTAGAAGGCGGACTGGGTGACGGATTAAATATGTTTTCTGATTTTTTAATATTAAACTTTATGCGTACCGGTTGGGAAGATTGCCATGGTACTGATTGTCTGACGCCAAAAGGCTTTACTTACAGCAGGGTTAAGCTCACTCCGAAAGCCTACATTGATGTCTATGATTTACACTGCAATGCCGGTTCAGACTCTGCTGATTTAGCAGCACGAAGAGCTAATATCATACAACTTTGCAAATACATTAAATTCCGTTCCAAAGACCATGCCGTCATTATTATGGGCGATACGAATTGCAGATATACCCGCGAAGGTGACAACATCCGTGAACTTTTAGCACTTGGCTTTAAAGACCCCTGGATAGAACTGGAAAAAGGCGGTGTTTTACCGGAACAAAACGGCGTTACATTAGCTGATGAAGTGGTGGATAAGATATTTTACAGAAGCAATAATTCCATATCACTGACTGCTTTAGAATATGATGTTCCGGGCGATGCCTTCTTAGACGGCAACGGCGAATGGCTTTCTGACCACAGACCGGTGTTTACAAAATTCAAATTTAACGTATTAAACTAATCTCGTTCGCTTTTTGCAGTTGCTCCGGCGAGCCGATATCTATCCAGATATCATCATCATGATGAAAGGCCAGGATGCTGTGTTGTGCGCAGATATCCAGATACCAGTCCGTCATGGAGAAAACTCCGCTGCGTGTCTGATGCTTAAAGATGTCAGGTGAAAGGATATGATAGCCGCTGAAGGCAAATTCGTGTAAAGGATAGGTTTCGTGTGGTGCCAGTTGCTCTTTTATTTCCGCCGGAATTTTTCGCGGAATATTTACGGCATTGGTTTTTATATTTTCCCAGCCAAACAAAACATCATTATCATCGAACAATAAATAACGCGATGAGTTTCTGTTGCGTACCGCTAAGGTGGCCAGCGGATTTTTTTGCAGATGTGCTTTATAAAGATTCGTCAGGTTTATGTTGGTGAATACATCAGCATTGCAGACCAGAAAAGGTTTTTCGTCGTCAAAAAAATACTGTGCTTTCAGTAAACCGCCACCGGTTTCTAAAATTTCATCCGTTTCATCCGAAATTTCTATACGAATACCGAAATTATTATGTTGTTGTAAAAAGTCTTTTATCTGATTTCCCAGATAATGAATATTGACAATGATTTCATCAAAACCGTGTTGTATCAGATGCTCAATGGTATGCTGCAGCATCGGTTTACCCCCCACTTTCACTAAAGCCTTGGGACAAGTATCCGTTAAAGGTTTTAACCTTGTACCCAAACCCGCTGCGAATATCATTGCTTTCATTTGATTAATTGTTGAATTGTAGAGTTAGAGAATTGATGAATGATTAATTATCATAACGATTAAACGAATTATCTTTCAAAATACAAACACCTAATTCACTTGCCTCTAAGCTTAATCCATAAAAGACTGTATCACTTTCTAATCTCAAGTGATATTTGCCATTTGGAATTAGAAAGATTGGTCTGTCAAGATTTTTGATATATCCTTCTTTTTTTAAGTCAGAAAATTCTATTGGATATTTTTTATGATTAACGAAATATTTATCTATTGCAGCTTTTGTGTTTTTTAATTTATTCTCAACTTGCCAGTAACTAATTCTAAAAGAAAAATATGAAATTGGTATTGAAATTAAAATTATTGAAACAAACAGAATCATAGAAATAAATATTTTATTTGTTTTTCTCACAAATAAGATTGAAACAATTAAAGAAAATAATACTGAAAATATAATTGAACAAAAATAGCCAAATAACCAAGTCCAAAATGAACAATTCCAACTAGTATAATTCATTATACAGTATAAAGAAAAGCAGTACACTAATGCCAATATTACAATACTTGATTTTTTCATTCTCTAAATAAACTGCCCCTGTAATTCTCTTTCGATGTGTTTTAATTTCACATCAATATTATATTTCTCTTTGATGTATTTTGCCGTTTGCTCCGCGCAATATACGCTGCGGTGTTGACCGCCGGTACAGCCAAAATTAATCTGCAGGTTTTCAAAATCTCTTGCTAAATAATCCTGAATATTGATATCAATTACTTTATACACGCTTTCCAGAAACTCTTTCACCTTACTTTTCGCTTCCAGAAATTCAATCACATGTTTGTCTTTTCCGGTATGTTGTTTATACGGCTCATACCTTCCCGGATTATGCAAACCTCTGCAATCGAATACAAAGCCGCCACCGTTTCCGCTTGTATCTTCCGGAATGCCGCGTTTGTAAGAAAAACTGTTCACTACTATTTTTAATGGCTTATCGGAGCCATCAAACTTCTCCACTTTAAAAGCATCCGAAACAATTAACTGCTGCAGCACACTCGTCAGCTCCGGCAGCTCAAGTTTTAGTTTTATATTTTCCAGAAACCATTTCACATTTTCCAGTGCAGGTATAATGCTTTCAATAAAATGACTGCGTTTTTCAATCAAGCCTCTGAAGCCATATGCACCCAGTACCTGTAGCATGCGTATCAGCACAAACCCGTAATAGCGCTCTTTAAATTCTTCCTTATTAATCAGGATTAATGCCGATACCTTTTTTGAATAATAATCAAATAATTCTTCCCGTAAATCGTACGGAATTTTTGCACCAGCCTGCCACAGTAGAGAAGCTACATCGTATTGCAACGGGCCTTTTCGCCCGCCCTGATAATCGATAAAATAGGGTTTATCACCATGTATCATCACATTGCGCGACTGACAATCGCGAAACATAAAATACTGATTGGGTTCGTCCAGCAAATAATCGCAGAGTTTATGAAAATCTTCATTCAAATCTATCTCACTGAAATGCGCTCTTGCCACGCGTGCAAAATAATATTTAAACGAATTCAAATCCCAGAACATGGAGCTTCTGTTGAACTCCTGAATAGGATAACAGGTAGCAAAATTAAAGTGCTCTGCGCCTCGTATTTGCAAATAGGTTAATTGCTGTAACACCTCTTTCAAATGCTTACTAACATTCTCCGAAATACCTTCTTGCTTAATAATGGAATACAGGGAATTATCTCCAAGATCTTCCTGCAGGTAATATTTTTTATCCTCGCTGGCAATGTATACCTGCGGTACCGTTATAAAT
>JADLAJ010000226.1 GCA_020848255.1 Chitinophagales bacterium | reverse complement strand
TACGGTTGTAGACTTACAGAAAAAACGTTTTACAAAAACCATCAATCTTAAAATCATACAATAAGTACGGTCATATATTGAGATAATTATAAAGCGTTACATGTTATTTTAATGTTTAGATGGCTGTATTTATTTCTGACAGTTCTTCTGTAGTTAAATCAATCGCATTGGGTTGTTGAGGCAGTAATTTCCATGGAGCCGGTGCAGCAAAATCATATGCACCAAATACCAAAACCGGTGTTCCATGCTTTACAACAGTGGTTTCGTCTTTAGAAAGCACCCATTGTTCCGCCCAGTCAAATATCCATTTTGCATTTTCCTCATACATACGAATACAGGAATGGCTGGCCGGATAACCGGGTAAGGTGTATTGATGCATTCCTACACCGCCATAATTTGAGATGTTAAAATACCAGGGCATAATCCAGTCGCCGTCGACGGTGCTTCGTTTCTTTTTTGCTTTGAAATTGGTATAAAACAGCCCGTTAGGAGTTGGCTTGGCTTTTCTGCCACTGCTGACCGGTCCAAATTGCACCCGTTTTCCGTTTTCATAAGCTGCAAATAACTGGATGCGCTGGTTAATCAGAATAAACTTCGGAACAGAATCTGCATTTGATAATGTTTCCGGAAACGGAGAATATGCCGTAAAATCTGTAAGTAGAGTATCAGGTATCACCAATGCTGATTTTACACGAATTCTGTTTATGTCAATTCTGTTCGTTGCAGCAACTATCTTTTGCTGAGCTGCAGAATATTTAGCTTTGAAAACCTTTAACGCACTGTCATTTCTGATGGTGTCGTAATGATAGGAAATAACACGTTTAATTGCGGTTGGTTCAATTGTGTCTTTTTGTGTAGATGTTTGTTTTTCATTGGTATTACTCTTGCTATTGTTGCAGGAGAACAACACAACAGAAACAATTAGCATCATGACGGATGCTGTAAGTTGTATTTTATATTTTAAGAGAAGAAATCTGAAAGTCAAAAAGCTTGGTATTTATTTTAAATAAGAATAATTCAATTTACATAAAAGTATGCACTAGTGCATGAACTTAGTTACATAATTTACAAATTAGATTACACTATCTGTGGAATAATAAAAAACTACTTTAGCTCAGACATGCCTTAACAAATGCACAAAACACAGGATGTGGTTTCAGGATCGTGCTTTTAAACTCAGGATGGAATTGTACGCCGATAAAAAACTTATGTGTCGGAATTTCGATTATTTCCACCAGATTTGAATCCGGATTAAACCCGCTTGCAACCATTCCTTTGTCTGTAAATTGCTGCAGATATTTATTATTAAACTCATAACGATGGCGGTGACGTTCCGTAATATTTGTTTTTCCATAAACAGCATGTGCCATTGTGTTTTCTTTGATAGCACAGGCATATGAACCCAAACGCATGGTGCCGCCCATGTTTACAATCGTTTTCTGTTCCTGCATCATGTCAATCACAGGATTCAGCGCATGCTGTTTCATTTCTGTGGAATTAGCATCTTCTAATTTCAATACATTCTTTGCAAACTCAATAACAGCCATTTGCATGCCCAAGCATACACCGAAAAAAGGTACGTTATTTTCACGGGCATATTGTATCGCAAATATTTTTCCGTCCATACCACGGTGACCAAAACCCGGTGCTACAAAGATTCCGTCTAAGTGTCCCAGTTTCTCTTTCAGATTATTTTTATTGATATCTTCAGAGTGTATTCTTTCTACATTTACCTTACACTCATTTTTTGCACCAGCGTGAATAAAGGACTCGTAAATAGAAATATAAGCGTCTTTGAGTTCTATATATTTTCCAATTAAACCGATGGTAATTTCTTTTTTAGGGAATTTATAGCGTTGCAGGAAATCATTCCATTCCGTTAAATCAGTATCAGGAACATCTTTATACCCGAATTTCTCGAGTACAATTTCGTCCAGTTTTTCTCTTTTTAAATTTAAAGGAACATCGTAAATGGTTTCAGCATCCAATGCTTCAATTACGCAGTTTCTTTCCACGTTACAGAATTCTGCAATTTTTCTTTTACGTTCATCACCCAATGGCATTTCCGTTCTGCAAACAATAATGTGAGGATTTACACCATAAGATTGTAATTCTTTAACACTATGTTGTGTTGGTTTTGTTTTTAATTCTTTAGCAGAAGCCAGGTAGGGAACCAGCGTCAAATGAATAACCATGTAATCTTCTTTCGGCAGCAGCCATTTTAACTGACGAATGCCTTCCACAAACGGTAAAGATTCAATGTCGCCAACCGTTCCGCCCACTTCCGTGAGGATAATATCGTACTGGTCGGAATTGCCAAGCAATAACATTCTTCGCTTGATTTCATCCGTGATGTGCGGGATTACCTGAACCGTTTTACCTAAATAATCACCGCGGCGTTCGCGATTGATGACTTCCTGATATATTTTTCCGGTAGTAACGTTATTTGCCTGAGAAGTATACACCCCCAGGAAGCGTTCGTAGTGTCCTAAATCCAAATCCGTTTCTGCACCGTCTTCTGTCACATAACATTCGCCATGTTCATATGGATTCATCGTGCCCGGGTCGATATTAATATAGGGGTCGAATTTTTGTATGGTGACTCTTAAACCACGTGACTGCAATAATTTTGCGAGTGAAGCTGCTAAAATACCTTTTCCAAGGGAAGATGTTACACCGCCGGTAACGAAAATAAACTTTGCCATAACAGTTGTGTGGTTATGGACTGTAAATTTAGTTCAATATTTCAATAATGCAATTTAAAATGTAAAATTTAATACGAAAATATTGTACAAAAAATGG
>JADLAJ010000225.1 GCA_020848255.1 Chitinophagales bacterium | reverse complement strand
ATTGAGTTTTTAACTACCAAACCGGTGACTGATTTTCAAATCGTCATTGGAAAATACCTGGCAGCCTTAATTTTATGGACCTTCACGTTTTTACCAACGCTGATTTATTTTATTTGCGTAAAAAAATTAAGTCTGACAGAAGCACCCATTGACAGCGGCGCCACCTACGGAAGTTACATCGGCTTGTATTTCCTTGGAGCCGTATTTGTGGCCATTGGCATTTTCTCCTCTTCCATCACGAACAACCAGATCGTCGCTTTTTTAGTGGGTGTATTTCTGTGCTATCTGATGTATGATGCCTTTTTCAGAATCAGCTCTCTGCAGGTATTTCAGGGACAGCTGGATTATTTTATTCAGTCCATCGGACTAAATGCACATTACGATTCCATCAGCCGCGGCGTGGTGGACACCAGAGATATTATTTATTTTATCAGTGTAATAGCCTTATTTATTATCGGAACGAGAACAGCTTTGGAAAGCCGCAAATGGTAAACAAAAAAAATTAAACCATATAGACACATAGCTAAAAATGATAAATAAAGACAATATAGCAAAGCATAGTTATTCATCAAAGATGAATACTATGTGTGTTTATACCACACGCCTATTTTCTACAAGCCGAAAATGCTATTCGTTAAAAACTATGTTCCGAAATTTCGGAACTATGTGTTTAAAATAAAGAATGAAGAACCATTATTTCATACGATCCGTAAAAGTATTAGCCATTAGTTTATTGGCGCTTATTGTCATTAATCTGATTTCTAATTTCTTTTATCATCGTTTTGATTTAACGGAAGAAAAAAGATATACGCTTACATCCTCCACCAAAAAATTACTGAACGGATTAGATGGCAAGATTGATGTGGAAGTTTATTTAAGCGGTAAAGATTTACCGGCTGGCATCAAAATATTACAAAACGAAACACGCGAACTCTTACAGGAATTCCGCACCAATTCAAAAGGGCTCGTCACCTTTCATTTCTTTGATTATAACAGCATTAAAGACCAGAAGAAACGGGAAGATTTCCAGATGGAATTGGTGAAAAAAGGATTACGCCCGACTAACCTCGAGGTAAAATCTGAAAACGGCTACACTGAAAAACTGGTGTTCCCGGGTGCCATCATCAAAGCCAACGGAAGAGAAATTCCGGTACAGATTTTGGAAAATCAGTTTTCTGTGGGTGCGCAGGGCTCGCTGAATAACTCCATTAATTTTCTGGAATACAAACTGGCCAATTCCATTCAGAAAATCACTAAAGACCATCCGACAAAAATTGCGTTTCTGCAAGGTCACGGAGAATTAGGTATTGAACCTTTACAGGAATTTTTGAAAGCATTATCTGAACAGAA
The DNA here is from genome assembly GCA_020848255.1 of Chitinophagales bacterium. Classification (GTDB taxonomy): domain Bacteria; phylum Bacteroidota; class Bacteroidia; order Chitinophagales; family JADIYW01; genus JADJSS01. The sequence continues at coordinate 1,196 of JADLAJ010000225.1, read as the reverse complement.
TTTTATTTTAGATAAAGTAGAACTGGACAAAGACAAGCTGCTAAATAACAATATCGATATTTTACTGATTGCCAAACCGCAAACTGCCTTAAACGATTATGAGAAATTCCTCATTGACCAGTACATAATGGGCGGCGGCAAAACGCTGTGGCTGCTGGATAATGTAATTTGCGATTTGGATAGTTTCAAACTCGCGCCCAGCATTGTGGCGATTCCGCGCGATTTGAATTTAGATGATTTATTATTCCGTTACGGAGTCCGTGCCGAACATAATTTAGTGCTGGATTTATACTGCAATCAGATTCCGATTATTGAAAGTGTGGGCGGCAATCCGCAGCCGAAATTATTTCCATGGGTATTTTATCCGGTGTCAGTCAACAAAAAAAATCATCCGATTGTAAAAAATCTGGATCCGGTGGCGTTTAAGTTTGTGAGTTCTCTGGATACACTGAATAATCCGAATGTAAAAAAGACCATTTTACTTTCTTCCTCTTCCTATTCACGCATGCAGCAAACGCCGTTTCAGATTTTTCTGGAAGGTGCCAAACAAAAACCGAATCCTTATCTGTTTAATCAGAAAGACATTCCAATGGCAGTATTGCTGGAAGGCGAATTTTCTTCGCTGTATAAAAATCAATTCACGGCCGATTTACAGAAATTATTGGCGATACAAAATGTAACCTTTAAACCAAAAAGCAATCTGAATAAAATGATAGTGATTGCAGACGGTGATATTGCTTCCAATGATTTGGATGCGAAAGGTGTTCCTTTGGCATTAGGTTATGATAAATATTCCAGACAAGTTTTTGCCAATAAAGATTTTTTACTGAATTGTGTGGAATATTTAGTGGACGATAATAATTTGATTGACGCGCGCAACCGCGAAGTTAAAATGCGTTTACTGGACAAAGCAAAAGTGCTGGAACAAAAAACAAAATGGCAGATTGCAACGTTTGCCTTCCCGTTGTTATTGATTTTAATTTTTGGATTCATTTATTCTTATAGAAGAAAAAGAAAATACGCGAGATAATTTCTACAACTTCCCCAAATGAGTATTCTTAAAACTATCGGCATACTTTAATCCGTAGCCCAATATTCTGTCGAAAGAAGAATGTCCGAACAGAATAATACCGGCAAGCATATAGATTTCATTATGCATATAAAATCCAAGTACGCCAACGGCAATAGCCACTGCT
>JADLAJ010000224.1 GCA_020848255.1 Chitinophagales bacterium | reverse complement strand
CCGTTATCTTTAGTATCCAGTAATAGTCCGTTGGACAAAGAAGTCAGGTTTTTATCCAATGTAACAAAAATTTCTTCTGTTGTTTTCTGATTCGTGGCATCTAAAGTAGGAAACCAGCAAGAGGAGGATTCTTCTTCTCCCTGCGACCACATATGCGTTGGCTTATAAGGGTTTTTTTCTTCCACATCAATAAAGTACATCCCGCGTCCAATTTCCACTTGCAGACTGTCTTGTGTATATGGTTGTGCAACATAATTCACCAAGACGGTAATCTGGTCATTTTTAGTGTAATATCTTTCCAGATCTATTTTTATCTGGAGCGTGTCATAATTATATTTCAGTGTTTTATTGCCTTCGGATGTTTTCAATTCAACGGAATTGATTTTCATATATTTTGCGTCAAGCACCAGTTGATTCTGTTCGTAGAAATGAGGTTTAAGAATTAGTTCTGCAGTACCGTATATTGCTTTTTCTTTGAAAACAGGTTTTACGTTAAGTTTGGTGCTTAGTAAATCAAAATTTTTCTGATAAGAAGGTTTGTAGCTGGTAATATAATTCTGAGGCGTGATAATAATCTCCTCCAACTGTTTCGGGCTCTTCCTTTTTCCTTTTTTCTTCGGGCAATTTGCATTTAATGATATGAAAATCAATAAAATAGAAAAAAATAAACAACTTCTATGCATTTGTACTTATTAACATCGTTTGAAAAAGTAAAGATAATGAATAATGGCTAATTACTTAATATCGTGTTGTAATACTCAAAAGTAGCAAACAGCCGTTCTTTATCAGTTGTTTAAAATCAAGAAATATTACATGTTTAGTTTAATCGTATTATCTCTAATCAGGACCTAAAGAAAGCATATAAAAACACGCAAATGAAATACAAAGTTTTTTACAAGGAAGATAAATCGCACGAAATTGAACTTGATAACCACCAGATAAAAATTGACGGTGAGTCTACAGAAATTGATCTTGTAAAATTGCTGGATAACAAATTTCATATTTTACAGAATCATAAATCGTATAATATTGAAATCATTCATGCTGATTATAACCTGAAGCGCTTCTCCATCAAAGTAAACAACAATATTTACGATTTAAATCTGCAAACGGAACTGGATATGCTGTTGGATAAAATGGGCATGTCGGCAGGCGCTGATGAAAAGATGGACAGCGTAAAAGCTCCGATGCCCGGGTTGGTGCTGGATATTCTGGTAGAAGCCGGACAAGCCGTAAATAAAGGCGATAACCTGTTGATTTTGGAAGCCATGAAGATGGAAAACATTATCAAAGCGAGCGGAAATGGTGTGGTTAAAAGCATCAACATCAACAAAAAAGATGCTGTAGAAAAAAATCAGTTGCTGATTGAAATGGAGTAATAATACTTACGACTTATTTCTTATACCTTATTACTGTAAAAATGAATTTAGTTTCTTACGAAATAGAAAAATATATTGATGCACACACTACTGCCGAGAGTGATGCATTACAACAACTCAACCGCAAAACACAAACGGATGTACTGATGCCGCAAATGCTGAGCGGAAAAGTGCAGGGGCAGTTCCTGAAATTTATTTCACAGATGCTGCAGCCGGCACGTGTGCTGGAAATCGGCACCTTTACGGGATATGCCGCCATTTGTCTTGCAGAAGGCTTACCCGAAAACGGCAAATTATTCACCATCGATATCAACGAGGAACTGGAAGCCATTGCAAGAACGCACATAGAAAAAGCAGGTTTGCAAAACAAGATTATCCAGATTATCGGGAATGCCGTGCAGGAAATCCAGCAACTAAACGAAACATTTGATTTGGTATTTATAGATGCGGACAAACAGAACTATAGTTTGTATTACGATTTAGTGATAGACAAAGTGCGAAGCGGCGGTTTTATCTTAGCAGATAATGTATTGTGGAGCGGCAAGATTATTGATGAACAGAAAGATAAAGACACTAAAAAATTAGCAGAATTTAACGATAAGGTGCAGCAAGATAATCGCGTGGAAAACGTTATCGTTTCTATACGCGACGGCATTATGATGATCAGAAAAAAATAAAGAAAATGAAACTGAAATTTACTATACTTTTTACCATCGGAATAGCATTGACTACCCTTTCCGCTAAAGCACAAAAACCGGATACTGCTGCTATTGTGGCTTATATCAAACTATACAAAGATATTGCTGTTGAAGAAATGAACCGGATTGGTATTCCGGCTAGTATTACGCTGGCACAGGGCATACACGAAAGCGGCTGGGGCACCAGCTATTTATCCAAAAACACCAACAATCATTTTGGAATAAAATGCAAAAAAGAATGGACCGGAAAAACATTTAAGTATACGGATGATGCTCCGAACGAATGTTTTCGCGTGTATGATAAAGTAGAAGATTCTTATAAAGACCATTCCGATTTTCTGAAAAGCCGTCCCTGGTATGCGTCTTTATTCTTGCTGGATAAAACCGACTATAAAGGCTGGGCTTACGGATTAAAAAAAGCCGGTTATGCCACCAATCCCAAATATCCGGAGATACTGATAAAGCTGATAGAAGATTTTCAACTCGCGGCATTCGACAAAGGTCAGATTCCATCTTACATCAGCCCGCTGCAAAAAACGATTGTAGTGGAGAAAGACGATGAGGAAGAATACAATGTGACGGACAGCATGCAAATTGAGGTACAGAAAACTGTGATTCAGGAAAAAAAAACTGAAGTATACGTACCGGTAAATACAGTTTCAGCTACTACCCCGCAAGCTCCGCCAGTCGCCACCAAAAAAATCAATAAAAGCATCTTTAAAGTGAATGATTGCAAAGCGGTAAAAATATATACCTCAAAGGGTGAAACGCTTGATTTAATTGGCAATGTCTTAACTATTGAGAAAGAAGATTTACTGGCGTTTAATGATATTGCAGATGACTCCAACATTAAAGACGGACAAACGATTTTTATTCAGCAAAAAAAGAAATCCAATAAAGAAGGAAGCTACAAAGTGAAAGTTGAAGATAATATGTGGAGCATTTCACAAAAAAAGGGTATACGATTGGCGACTCTTTTAAAGATGAATAAACTGGAATCTGGCGAAGAACCTGAAGTAAAACAAACCCTTGTATTAAAAGGAAAAGCGAAAGAAAAACCTGTTGTAAGAAGCAATTTTAAAATAGAAATTCCAAAAGAAAGAACCAATATTGAAATTGATAAGCCAAAAGAAAGTTTACCGATATCTTCTCCAACTAAAAAAATTATTTACGACACCATAGTTCGCGCGCGTGATACGATTTATCCAACCATAAAAGAGGAAACAAAATTATCTGTTGACAGCAACAAAATGCTGGGATGGGAAAGTGAAACTAAATTACTGGAAAAGCCTGCTATTATTGCATTTCCCGTAAAAGATAGTATGGTGAAAATAGTGCCGCCAACTATAATTCCGCCAACACCAGATAATCCTGGTCGCTCAATATCTGTTTATGAAAGGGGATTAGAAACACCAACCGTTTATCCCAAAGTTATCGATTATAATTCTTTACCTAAAAGCACAACAGGTACTCATACTGTTTTAAAAGGCGACACGATGTACAATATATCGAAACGGTACAATATTTCTATCGCACAAATTGTTGAATGGAATAATTTATCCGACCAAAGTGTTAAATTAGGACAAGTTTTAAAAATCCAGCCTTAATGCAAACTATTCAGATTAAAGACAAACTGTTTAATCAGTACATAACCGAAGCGCAAATACAAACGCGTATTCAGGAAATTGTAAGTGAACTTTCTGAAAAATACAAAGACAAAAATCCGGTGTTTGTGGTGGTGCTGCGCGGTGCCTTCATGTTTGCTTCCGATATTCTGAAAAAGTTTAATTATCCCTGCGAGATTGAATTTGTAAAATTGTCTTCGTACACCGGGATGCAATCAACCGGAAAAATAAATATGCTGCTGCCGCTGAAAGAAGAGATTGTCAAAAACCGCGATGTCATCATTATTGAAGATATTGTAGATTCCGGATTAACGATGGATTTCTTTGTCAGTTATGTAAAAGGCCTGGAGCCGAAATCTGTTTCCCTTATTTCCTTTTTATATAAACCTGAAAACCTGCAGAAAGATGTAAAAATCGACATCGTCGGATTTACGATTCCTGATTTGTTTGTCGTAGGCTATGGCTTAGATTTTGACGGAGAAGGCAGAAATTTAAGTGCGGTGTATCAGTTGGCTGTATAGCTTATTTATTTCGCAGCCAGTATCACAGCACCGTTTTTCTTGGCCCACATAAAATCCACCCCTTTTGTATTTTTATTGATTTTAGCTCCTGTAACCCGTAAAAAAACATTGATGTTTTGTTCCAGTAAATCCAGTGCTTTGCCTAATGATTCTGTTTCCACCATTTCCGGCACTTCTGTATTGGGTGTATTCGTATAATCCAGCATGGCATTGGTCAGATTCGCATCCTGTAAATCCGCGTTTTTCAAATCTGCCAGCAACAAATTTGCTGCCTGCAGATTGGCTCCAAATAAAATAGCATACTGTAAATTTGCTTCCTGCAGCAAGGCCTGATGTAAGTTCGCATTGCGCATATTTACATACTGCATATTCGTTTCCAGAAAATTCGCTCTGGTCAGATTTGCACCCGTAAAATTTACACCTGTCAGATTACAATGATATAATTTGCAGTCCGTTAGATTTGCGTTACTTAAGTTGGTTCCCGTCAGATTAGCTCCCGTTAAATCTGCCCCGCTTAAATTAATCTGTTCCAGATTGGCTCCGGTAAAATTAGCGTTCGTTAAATCTTTCTTGCCGCTTTTAGCAAATGCCACCCATTGGTCTACTGTTTTTGCACTTCCCTGCGCATACAAATTGCTGAAAGCACCTAAAAAAACGAAAAACAATAATGAGGTTGTTAGTTTACGGAACTGCTTATTTATCATATAATTTAGTTTATTTTTTAAAATCAGCGAGCAAATATATTATTTAAGTCCTCAATTACCATATTAATTATTAAAAATTGGCCGGATTTTTACTGAATATCAATCAATTAAAACTTACCATGCAGCCAAATTCCGAGGCTTATTTATTGGTTTTAATACAAACATAATAAATCCTAATACTTTTTAAAGGCATAATATATAGATTATCAATTAGTTACAATTATTATTTTTCATCCCGATTGTTCGGTGCGAAATTTTCAAATTCACAAATTATTTTGTATTTTTGCAGTCCTTTTAAAATCACTTAAAGACACGGCATGTCAGATTCATTACAAGAGTATAAAATTCCACATGCCGGATTGAAGAAAGGGGTTCATGAGTTTTCTTATGAATTAACAGAAACGTTCTTTGCCAGTTTTGAGAATGCACTCATCAACAAGTGTAATGTTCAGGTCAATATCACCTTTGATAAAAGACAGGAACCTTACACCATAGAAATAGATTTGGACGGCACCATCTGGAGCGATTGTGACAGATGTACGGCCTCTATTCCTGTTTCCATTCATGCCTCTTATACCATTTATGCAAAATACACGGTAGACGAAGCGATGAAAGAAATGGATGAAGTGGAGATTATTTATATCGCAAGAGATGATCAGTTTATCGACATCACACAATTCTTATACGATTTTGTGCACCTGTCCATTCCTGTTCATGTCATTTGCGATAAACCCGGAAAAACAGAATACTGTGATCAGGAAATAATCGGCTTGCTGGAAAAACAACAACCGGATACGACAATCGACCCGAGATGGGCAGATTTAGATAAATTAAAAGACAAATTAAATTAGAATAAAATGGCACATCCAAAGCGTAGACAATCTACAACAAGACGCGACAAAAGACGTACGCACTACAAAATGACGGTTGCAAATGTAGCAACTTGCAAAGTAACGGGCGAAAGTCATCTTTCACACACTGCTTATGTTTCCGGTAATGATTTATATTACAACGGAAAAGTATTAATCGAAGGATACGTTAAATAGTATTTAGTAATAAGTATTAAGTAATAAGTAAAAACACTTACTACTTACCACTTTAAACTTACCACTAAAATTATGGCATCAACTTCAGACATTCGTAATGGCATGTGTATCGTTTTCAATAACGATATTTATAAAATTGTTGAATTTTTACACGTAAAACCTGGTAAAGGTCCGGCTTTCGTTCGTACTAAATTAAAAAGCATCACTAACGGAAAGGTTGTAGACAACACGTTTCCTTCAGGTATGAAAATAGACGAAGTTCGTATTGAACACCGAGAATATCAATACCTGTATCAGGAAGGCGAATTGTATAATTTCATGAATAATGAAACGTACGAGCAAATCGCTAT
>JADLAJ010000223.1 GCA_020848255.1 Chitinophagales bacterium | reverse complement strand
GTTTTAAAATTGACGGTGTCTATTGGGAATCTGAGGAGTCAGAGGTTTTCGGAAGTTATCATTTTAATGATGCTTTGGGTCCGAAATTAATTAACATTGCAGGTGCAAAAGGCAGTGGCGCGGCACAACAAGCATTTAATATTAATCTGTACAATACGGATGCAGAAGGCAGCTATACAGTAAATGTGCCTAATGGAAGTACAGCAAGTACTTATCAAAATGTGGCACAATTTGCCAATCTTTCAGCTTCCAATTATTTATGCGGAGGCTTATTGCAAGGAAGTCAGTTGACCATTTCCGTCTCCAAAGTTTCCAAGAGCCCTCAAATCGTTGAAGCAACGTTCAGCGGCACCATGCAATGTGTAGAAGGTAATATAGTAAGTATAACAGAAGGAAAATTTTCTTATCACCAATAAAACTATCACCATGAAATTTAAAACAACATTAATTATTATTTGTATCGCATTCCTTTTTTCCTGCAAGAAAGAAAACAATACCAGCAACCCGGATATCGTTCATCAAAATCTAAACCTGAAAATAACAGCCACTTCCTTTCTGTTTGACACGGCAGTACTGATAAATTTTGACAACAATGCAAGTAATGATTTTTTTCTGCGAATGCGCTATTCCACGCTGAGAGGAGTTAGTCATGATCTGTTTTTTGCCAGTGATGACTCCAGAAATCAGTGGCTGGTGTATGAAGATGGCGAAGATGCGATAGCTAGTCTGCTTGCAGAGAATACCAAGATTGACAGTACAAGCGCCATTTGGAGTAGTAGCGGCATATTGTACAGAAAATACTTAACTTTAATAAGTTTTACAAATGCTGTCGGTGCAGGCGATGTTATGGTGGGAGTACGTTTCATTATGGATACTAAATATCATTATGGCTGGGTAAAATTGTCTGTAAGTTCAGACTTTAAAACTGTTACAGTAAAAGAATATGCATATCGTAAAACACCTGATAAAGCCATTAAAGCCGGTGAATATTAACTCATTTAAATTATAGAACATGAAAAAAATTATTGTATTCTTTGTTGCGTCCTGTATGCTTTTTCTTGCTTGTAAAAAAGAAGAAAATCCAAACTCACATCCTTTTGCAGGTGAGTGGAAATTAAAGAGCGTTGGGAGCAATCAGTATCTCAAATATTATCTTTCCGGTTCTGTTACCGGTTTTGATATATACAGTGGTACTGAAAGTACGATGAAATTTATTCCGGGAAATACCGATGGGACTTACTTCATCGTTGCAACAGCAAACATTGATAAATATATGGACTTGGATAATCTTGGGTATACTTATCTGACATCACATAATTTTTCAAATTCCAATACGCAGTTATTTACAGTAGAACCCATATACAAGGGTGCTGACCGATATTATATCCGTTCTATGGCAGATACGTCCATGTATCTTGTGTCAGATTACGGAAATTACGGAAGGGCTACCACCACTGCACTCTACCCGCTGAACTTAACAGATTGGGATTGTATCTGGGTACTTGAGAAATAATTCAAAGTAAAATAATTATATGATGAAATTAATCATCACAATTATAGTTGCATTTTTTATTTGGAAGGCTTGGAAGGCATAAAGTCGTGTCGGTAAATAGAAGGTGATAGCTCATATTGCATCATTTGAAGGAAAAACTTTTGATTCACACAACAAGGTGCTTTTGGCGCAACGTCTGTGTGTTGCAAAGATTGTTTATGAAATAAATACCTATCAGAAATTATAAAAAAAAGGTGCTGCGTTCATGCAGCACCTTTTTTCTCTTTATCAAAATATCGATTATAATTCGAGTAAACTTTTTACAGGATCACCACCCGTCAACATCTTCTCCGGGTTCTCTAAAAAATCTTTTACCATTACTAAAAATCCCACACTCTCTTTTCCATCTACAATTCTGTGGTCGTACGATAAGGCGAGATACATCATCGGTCGTATTTCTACTTTACCGTTGATGGCCATGGGTCTGTCCTGAATTTTATGCATACCTAAAATAGCACTTTGAGGTGCATTAATAATTGGAGTACTCAGTAAAGAACCAAATACGCCACCATTAGTGATGGTGAACGTGCCGCCTTCCATATCTTCCATTGTAAGATTTCCGTCTCTTCCTAATAATGCTAATCGTTTCACTTCTTTTTCAATTTCAGCAAACGTTAAGCTTTCAGCATTTCTTACTACCGGAACTACCAAGCCTTTTGGTGTAGAAACAGCAATGGAAATATCGCAAAAATCGTGGTAGATGATATTTTCATCGTCGATGTAGGCATTGATAGCCGGGAATTTTTGTAAGGCCAATGCACAGGCTTTGGTGAAGAACGACATGAAGCCTAAACCAATGCCATTTTTGTCTTCAAACGGTTTTTTATATTGCGCACGGATTTCGTGGATGCGTGTCATGTCAATTTCGTTGAATGTCGTCAGCATGGCCGTTTCGTTTTTCACTGCCACTAAACGACGGGAAATCGTTTTACGCATACGCGTCATTTTCTCCGTTCTTTCACTGCGCGAGAAATCACCGTTTACTTTTTCAATTGGCTGACTAAGCGATCTTTCTTTTACTTCTTTTACTAACGACTCACGACTCACGACTTGCGACTTCAACGCATCTTCTTTCGTAATTCTTCCGTCAACGCCGCTGCCTTGTACATCTTTTGCATCCACTCCTTTTTCATCTAATATTTTTTTAGCAGATGGAGATGGTGTGCCTGCAGCATAGGATTCAGTTTTTTCTTCAGCTTTTGGCTCTTCTTTAACTTCTTCTTTTTTCTCTTCTGTTTTTTGAACAGGTATTTCTACTTCAGCTTTCTTTTCTTCTTTCGCAGGTGCTGCTGCATCTGTGTCGATATATGCAACCAAGCCACCAATCTTAATATCATCGCCTTCTTTGGCTACGCGTGTAATGATACCAGCCACTTCTGCCGGCATTTCAAAAGTTGCTTTGTCTGATTCAAATTCAGCTAAAGGCTGGTCGAGTTTTACGTAATCACCATCTTCTACTAACCAGGAAGCTAAGGTTACTTCCGTTACAGATTCTCCGATGGTTGGTACTTTTATTTCTATTTTGCTCATGTTTAGATTATTAGATGTATAGTTCAAGATTATTTGACAAATTTAATGTTTATACAGTTTATGGATAATTGATTTTTCCTATAAGCTAATAAGCATTAACTAAATGCCAGTTCCACCAGTGCTTTTTGTTCTTTTTCATGCAGCTTGCTGAAGCCGGTTGCGGGTGATGCAGCCTGCGGTCTTGCAATGCATTGTAAATATTTTGCTTTATTGTAATTTAACAACAAGAAGCCATACGCACCCATATTGATGGGCTCTTCCTGTACCCAGTGGAAAGTAGCTTTGCCGTATTTTTTAATCACAGCATCCAATTGTTTATCTGCCACCGGATACAATTGCTCTACCCGTACAATGGCAACATCCGTTCTGTTATCTGCTTCTTTTTTTGCCAGTAAATCATAATAAATTTTTCCGGTACAGAACAATACTTTTTTTACAGAGTTTGCTTCCGTTGTATTTTCATCGTCAATAATTTCCTGAAATTTTCCTTCGTAAATTTTCGAAATCGGGTCCACACATTTCGGATGGCGCAACAAGGATTTCGGCGACATATTAATCAACGGTTTTCTGAATGACCATGTCAATTGTCTTCTGATGGCATGGAAGAAGTTTGCCGGTGAAGTAATATTGGTCACTACCATATTGTGTTCGCCGCACAACTGTAAGAAACGCTCTAAACGGGCAGAACTGTGTTCTGGTCCGGCGCCTTCATAACCGTGTGGCAGTAATAATACCAGGCCGCTCTGACGATTCCATTTGGTTTCGCAGGAAGCGATGAACTGGTCGATAATGATTTGCGCACCGTTGTCAAAATCTCCAAACTGTGCTTCCCAGATAGTTAAAGGAGCAGGAGATGGCAGGGAATAGCCAAATTCAAAACCCAGTACACCGTATTCTGATAAATGCGAATTGTAAATATGGAATTTGCCTTGTTTGCCGTCTTCTGCAATATGATCTAAACGATTGTATTCTACATTCGTTACTTCGTCGTACAAACAAGCATGACGATGAGAGAAAGTTCCGCGCTTGACGTCTTCACCACTTAAGCGCACATCTTTTCCTTCTAATAAAATGGAACCATATCCCAGTAATTCACCAGCAGCCCAGTCTATGGAATGATTTTCACGCATGAGCACACGTCGCTGTTCCAGATATTGATTAATCTTTTTTAATGGCGTAAAACCTTCCGGAATTTTTACAAGTGCTTTGATGATTTTTACCAAATCATCTTTAGCTATTTTGGTTTCCGGCGAGGATTCAAAATCTTCATTGGTCGATTTGCGTAATGCTTTCCACGCTAATTCGGTAGATTGAGGTTTATATTTTTTTTCCTGTTGTTTGTAATCATTCAGACGCGCCTGTAATTCTGCCCAGAATTCTTCTTCCATTTTTTTGGCGAATTCTGCTTCTGCAACACCCCAGTCGTACAATTTTTTCTGATACAAATCTCGTACACCCACATGGTCCTTGATGATTTTGTACATCTGTGGTTGTGTGTAAGACGGATCATCTCCTTCGTTGTGTCCCCATTTACGGTAACACACCATATCCACAAAAATATCTTTGTTGAAACGCTGACGGTATTCAGCGGCCAGTTCGGCAACGAAGGTTACGCATTCCACATCATCACCGTTTACATGAAAAACAGGAGACTGAATCGTAGCGGCAATCGAGGTGGAATAGTTGGAGGTTCGGGCATCATCAAAATCTGTGGTGAATCCTATCTGATTATTGATAACAAAGTGAATGGTGCCGCCAACGGTGTAACCTTTCAGTGATTGCATTTGCAATACCTCGTATACAATACCTTGTCCGGCAACTGCTGCATCTCCATGAATGGTAATTGGTAAAATTTTATCGTAATCAGAATTATAGATGGCATCCGCTTTTGCACGGCAGAAACCCTGTACTACAGGATTTACCGCTTCTAAGTGAGAGGGATTCGGCAATAATTTCACATACACTTCTTTGCCGTCCATTGTATCGTATTGCGAAGAATAACCTAAGTGGTATTTTACATCACCGGTGCCGGAAGAGAAGTCGTTGGGTGCAATGCCTTCAAATTCGGAGAACACTTGTTCGTAGGTTTTGCCTACGATGTTGCATAATACATTGAGGCGTCCGCGGTGCGCCATTCCTATAAACACTTCCTGTACGCCGTGGTTAGCAGCAACATTAATCATGGAGTCTAATGCAGGAATGGTAGATTCTCCGCCTTCCAAAGAAAAACGTTTTTGTCCGATGTACTTGGTGCCGAGGAATTTTTCCAATACCTCACTTTCATTCAGTTTGGAGAGAATTCTTTTTTTCTTTTCAATCGGATGTTCGTAGGCGATATAACCCATTTCGATTTTTTCACGCAGCCATGCACGTTCATCGCGGTTTAGTACATAATTGTATTCCCAACCTATTGTGCGGCAATAGATTTGTTTCAGACGCGCGATGATGTCCTTCAGTTTGGCTTTTCCGATGCCTATTTCTTTACCGGCATGGAATTCCGTTTCCAGATCCTCTTCAGTCAGATTGAAATAGTGCAGTTCCAGGTCTGCGTGACGGTCTCTGCGCGGACGCAAAGGGTTGGTATTCGCCAAAAGGTGGCCTTTATTTCGGTAGCCGCTGATGAGTTTCAGCACTTTAAATTCTTTAGGAGAAACCACTTCAATATTACCTGAAGTTGTTGCGCCATTTTGCGCAGCGCCATTTTCACCATATTTATAAGCCAGATCAAAGCCGGCAAAGAATTTTTTCCATTCCGGATCTATTGAATTCTGGTCTTTTAAGTAATCTTGATATAAAGCATCAATGTAGCTCGGGTGTGCATTCGATAAAATCGACAAATCTTCCATAAATTTCACTGTTCTGTTTGAGAACACAAATATCGGTGTTTTGTTGGATAAAATAAGGTAAAAAATGTGAAATGCGCCTATCTTTTCCTTTTGTATTGATTATAACAAATTGCGATTTTTACATATATTCGTATAAATTTATTTCTGTGTATTTTATTCAAAGGGTTTTACTGGCTGCAGGTATCGTCTTACTGTTTCAGTATTCCTATGCGCAATGCGGCTTGGATGTGTTTATTGCCAACGACCAGAGTGGATCGGTAGATGCATTAGAAAACGCACAAGGCAGGCATTTTATTAGTGAGCTGATGCTCAACCTCGACCCCTGGGGCACTGCCAATAACCAGAGCCGAATGGCTGTTGCACAATGGGACGATAGAGGTACTTGGACACAATATAGTTTTCCTACTGCCGGGCAAAATTACACCACACAATTAATCGATGTATTAGCTTTTCAAAATTCACCACGAATTTTATATGGCGACACAGACCCATATAGTGCTTTGCTAAAAACATATAATGCTATAAACCAGACACCCGTAGCCGGCAGAACATCCGACCAGATTATTATATTAATGACAGATGCCTATTGTGACCAGATACAAGGTGATATTGTAAATTTAGCCACACAGATAAAAGACAATGGAATTTATGTAATGGTATTAGCTATAGATGGAGCACAAAACTGTACAGTTTTACAAGGTGAAAATGTAGCAAGTGCTGGAGGATATTTTAGTGCGCAAAGCTATGCAGAACTGGAACAGAAAGCTATCAGCTATGTAAGAAATATAATTAGTGCTGCCTGTATAGGACCACCGCCACCTTCGTTTGACTTAACCATGAACCTAAATAATTTTACCGCCACCAACTGTGTAAACGGCAATGGCACTTATAAGGTAGATTATTCCATTAATAATATAGGTAAAGTAGCATGGAACAATAATGTTACTATTTCTTTTTATAATGGCGACCCCACTTTACCTACCACACAATTAGTTGCCGTGCAAAATACAGGCAACCAAGCTATTGCTGTAAATGGCAGCATAAATGGCAGTTTTACTAGTAACTTATTAGGTAGTGCTACTAAATTATACGCTATTGTAAACTTTAATGGCAGCTTACCTACAAACGCGCCACCTTTACCCTATAATTTAAAAGATAAATTGATAATTACTGGAGAACGAAATGAAAAGAATAATTTGAGCAAAGGTGTTAGCAGAATGAATGATATTAGTTGTAAACCCAAAGCAGTTTTAAATGTAGATGTACAGGCAGGAGGTATTGGTTGTGATAATACAGTAACTTATGAAGTAGAAATATGCAATACAGGTGATGCAACTGCTGTAGTAGATAATATAATCCCAATTGTATCTGCCGGATTTGTTTTAAAAAATGCTTCAAATGTTATAATTGATTCTGTTTTAACAAGAGTCTGGGCTAGTTATTATGGAGATTCAGAATATGAACTCTTTAGTAGTGTTAAAACAGACAGACAAAACAATGTTTACATACTTGGAACGACGGAAAGCAGTTCCGGTATAGCAACAGCCGGATCTTATCAGCCTGTTTTTGGAGGCAATAACGATATATTTATAGTAAAATTCAATAAAGAAGGTGTGCGCCAATGGGCTACGTATTATGGAGGTGCAGGATTTGAATTTGCATATGACATGGAGATAGATAGCCTAGGAAATATTTATATTGTAGGGGAAACAAACAGCGTAAACAGCATCTCCACATCAGGCACTCATCAAACTATTAATGATGGTGATTATGATGGATTTTTGGTAAAATTTAATAGTGCGGGTGTTCGACAATGGGCAACATATTACGGTGGCACAAACTTTGACGCTGCACAGGCGGTATTTTTAGATACACAAAATAATATTTACATATCCGGAACTACAGGAAGTGCAAATAATATTTCTACAGCAGGTGCTTTTCAAACGAATTATATTGGTAGAAATAATGATGCTTTTTTAGTAAAGTTTAATAGCACAGGAGTACGTCAATGGGGTACTTATTATGGTGGTTTAGGGGTGGAGGTTCCTTCTGGATTAAGTGTTGATGGGCAAAATAATGTTTACATGATAGGTAGTACAGACAGTGATACAGGTATTTCTACAGCAGGTGCCTATCAAACAACAAGAGGTGGCGCAAATGATGCTTTTATAGTAAAATTTAATACAGCAGGAGTACGTCAATGGGCTACTTATTATGGCGGAACAGCCATTGAAGGTGTGGTTTCTATCATTACAGATGAACAAGATAATATTTACATCACAGGTAGAACTGAAAGTGCAAATAATATAGCATCGGCTGGTGCACATCAGGGTGTAATTGGTGGTAATATAGATGCTTATCTTGCAAAGTTTAATAGTACAGGTTCTCGACAATGGGCTACTTACTATGGTGGCTCAGGAGATGATTATGGATTGTCTGTAGTTAAAGATGCATTAGGACGTATATATATGGCAGGTTCTACTAATAGTATTACTAGCATTGCTTCAGCTGATGCTTATCAGCCTGCCATTGGAGGGGCAAATGATATTTATATGGCACGGTTTTCTAATATTGGTGTTCGACAATGGGCTACTTATTATGGTGGTACAGTAGATGACATCCAAGGTAGAATAAGTATAGATCAGGAGGGAAGTATTTATTTGGCAGGGAGTACAGAAAGTTTAAATAATATCGCCACTACTCCTTCATTTCAAGATACTTACAATGCTAATCGTGATGCTTTTTTAGTTAAGCTTATGCTTTCTAATCAACTTAAAATAAATCCTAATGAATGTCTCAAACGCCAATATACCTATACTTACAGCGGTGTTGCACCCGGCACGTATAATTACAGTGTGGGTATTACGGCATCAAAGAATGATAGTGCAGATGCTACACTTATTATTTTACCGGACAGCAATTTCAATGCAGGTACATTTTCCAATATAGATGGTTTTAACGGTGCGATTCATACATCGGATAATGTAACCATTACTGGTAATACAGCGGCTTGTGCAACAGGAGATAAAGTAAATGTTAGTGTTTCTATTCCTGCTGTTTCTGGTTGTGGTGGCGGTAATTATGTACAGGCAACCATTACTATTAATAATACCAGCGGAGTTGCCATGTTCAACCCTAAATTGTATTTAAACCTGAGCGGTACGGGGGCTACCTTTGCAGGCGAGCTCTATAACCTTACTAATAATTTAAGTATCCCAGCCCCTAATATTTTAGCACCGGCTTATCCAAATGTGGCCAATGCCTTGTACGCCAAAACGGGTGTGCAAACCTTGCCCATTTATCAATTACCTGCCGGTACTTCCACCTTTAAAATAGATATTAATTTAGGTTCAGCACTCACTAATTTAGGTGTGCGTGTAGATAGTTTGCCTGCTATTTTTAATGCATCCGGCAGCAGCAATCTGGCCACCGATGCACAAGGCGTGAGCATTCCTGCATTACCCAATATTAGCGGTTTTAGTTGTCCAGCTGCAATTAGTGTAGGTGGTACCATTACTTTTTCCGGTATTTCTACTTTAAATGCCGCATCGGTAAAATGGACTAGCAGTTCGGTAGCCAATATACCTAATGGCGGCAGCACTCCTAATCCATCTATTACCTATACACCTACGCCAACAGATTTAGCAAATGGGTTTGTGGCTATTTCATTAACGGCATTAAACAGTGCAGGCTGCGATGCAACACGTAGTTGCCAGGTAGCAATTAATAATGTACTGCATGATTATGGCGATGCACCGATAGCTTACGACTTAAACAGGGATGAAATTCCATATGCAGGAAGTTCTACACTCTTAACAGGTGTACATTTAGGAACAACTGCACCAAGTACAGAACCAACTGCTAAAAACTCAGCAGATGCTAAAGGCGATGGTGTGGAGGAAGATGGTTTGCCATCCAGCAACTGTACGTCAAAACCCATTAACCTGCAAACTTTTCCATTGATAGTAAAAGCAACGAATACCACAAGTTCCAAAGCCTATGTAAGCGCATTTGCAGACTGGAATAATGATGGTGATTATTTAGATGATGGTGAAACTTCTCTTAGAATCGTTACTGTACCAAATGGCAGCGGCACACAAAATTATACCTTGAATTTTATTCCTGAAACGGCAAATGTTTCTTTGAGTCAATATTTTGTTCGCTTGCGAATTTCAACGGATTCAAACAGTATCAAACAACCTTATGAACCTTCACCACAAGGCGAGATTGAAGACCATATTATGAAGTTAGGATTATCGGCAACTTACAAACAATTTACGTTTGACATTTGCCAGGGCGATAGCGTGAAAGTGAATAATAAAACGTACAAAATAACCGGAACTTATTTTGATACCTTGGTGAATTCGGTTGGCTGCGATAGTATTATAACTACCAAACTAACAGTACATCCAAAATATAATAAAACACAGGTTGTAAATTTATGTCAGGGTGAAAATATAAAAGTTGGTATCAATACGTACACACAAACTGGAACCTATACCGATTCTCTTAAAACAACTAAAAACTGTGATAGTGTAATAATAACCGATCTTACCGTACGTCCGAAATATGCACTATCACAAAATGTATCCATTTGCAGAGGAAATAGTTATACAATAGGTATCCATATTTATACGCAACCGGGAATTTATAAGGACACATTAAAAACAACATTAAGTTGTGATAGTGTTGTTACAACAAATCTTTCCTATTCACCGCTTATTACGTCTTTGCAAAATATTACTATTTGTCCGAATGGAAGTTATACTATAGGCACGCATACGTACACACAAGCCGGAACGTATAAAGACACTTTGCAAACGGTACTGAGTTGTGACAGCGTGGTAACCACTACAATTAGCGTTGCCGCATTGCAAACAGTAAGCAGAAGTGTTTCGATTTGCAGTAACGAAAAATTAGTCATAGGCAATCATACGTATACAACGAGTGGTGTTTACAAAGATACGATACGAGGAAATGCAGGTTGCGATACCTTGTTGACAACAAGTTTAAGCGTTTATCCAAAACCCGTAGTGGACTTAGGCAATAATATATCCGTTTGTCCTGATTCTGTAATTGTGTTGGATGCCAGAAACAGCGGAGCAAACTTTCTATGGAATACAACGCAAACAACCCAACAAATAAGTGCTGTTAACGCAGGAACCTACATCGTAATAGTGACCAAAGATATCTGCAGTACGAATGATACGATTATCATTCAGCATAAACCTGTTTATAAAGTTGATTTAGGATTAGATGTTACACTTTGCAATAAAGATACACTGGTGCTCAATGTGACTACTGCTGGTGGAAGTTACATCTGGCAGGATGGTTCCGTTTTGCCGGTTTTTTTAGTTAGAGATTCCGGGGTTTATTATGTAAAAGTAACTACTGAATGTGCCGTGAGCTCTGATACCATCAATGTGGGGCATCAAGAATGTGATTGTCAGTATTATATACCTTCTGCATTTTCACCCAATAATGACGGCGTCAATGATGTATTCGGACCGGTAAATCAGTGTACGGGTGTTTCCTTCTATAAACTGGAGGTTTATAATCGCTGGGGTGAACAGGTATTTCAATCCGGTAATGAAAATGATAAATGGAATGGTATTTACAAAGGTGCAATGCAAGCTTTAGATGATTATGTTTATATACTGACTTATCGCCAAAATAACAAGGATTATTACCAAAAAGGCACATTTAGCCTGTTGAGATAGCGAATTTAGGTCTGTAAATCAATAAATTAAGCAATTTTAAGGTGTTTTAATCATTATTTCATTTTCAAATTTTCAAATTTTCAAATAAATGCTTATCTTTGCACACTCAAAAAGAAAAAATGGCACATCATAAATCGGCAAAAAAGAGAATCAGACAAAC
>JADLAJ010000222.1 GCA_020848255.1 Chitinophagales bacterium | reverse complement strand
TGGTCATCACTGGTGCCAATATGGATGAACTTTGGGTAGCTGCCAGAAAAATAAAAGAAATCATTACTAAAACACCGGGTGCCGATTACGTAGAGTTTAGTACTAAATCACTGAAAACGGAAGTAAATATAAAACTTGACCGGGATAAGATTGCGAAGATGGGTCTGAATATTCCATCCATCGGAGCAGCTATTCAGCTGGCGTTCAGAGGCAATGATCAGTCAAAGTTTAAAGACAATGGTGAGGATTATGCCATCAATATCATGTATGACAAAGCAGATAAAAAGAATATCCAGAACTTAGCAAACACCACTTTACAAACACCACAAGGTGCTATCATCCGCTTGGGAGATATTGCCACACTGGAAGAAATTCAGGGACAGGCGGTACTGGAAAGATACAACCGTTTAAATTCTATTCAGGTACTGGCTTCATCTGTTGGAAGACCTACGGGTTCTGTTACTGCGGACATTAAAAAACAAGTGGATGCTGCAGGCTTCCCTTCTTCTATCGGAATTGAATATTTAGGGGAACAAAAAAACCAGGGTGAATCATTCGGCAGTTTAGGAATCGCCATGGGATTGGGTATCTTATTAGTGTACTTAATTATGGTAGCCTTGTACGAAAGTGCCTTATATCCGTTTGTGGTTTTATTCTCGATTCCGGTAGCTTTAATCGGTGCTATTTTAGCATTATCTCTTACCATGGAAAGTTTAAGTATTTTCGGTATCATCGGTTTTATTATGCTCATGGGTTTGGTAGCGAAAAATGGTATTTTACTCGTCGACTTTACCAATCATCTGAAAGCACAGGGCTTGCCTTTAAAAGAAGCTTTGGTGGAAGCTGGTAAAGAACGTTTACGTCCTATTTTAATGACTACCGTTGCCATGATATTTGGTATGTTGCCAATTGCTTTATCCAATGGCCCCGGCTCAGAATTTAAACGTTCTATGGCTTGGGTAATTATTGGTGGTTTAACGAGCTCATTATTATTAACCCTGGTAGTGGTACCAACCGTATATTATATCTTCGACAGATTAAAAGATAAAATTACAAGTGCTAAAAAGAAACCAGCAATGGTAGCGGTTGCCGGACCTGATTTTACTAAAGATGTGTAAATCAGATACAGTATAAATAAGTTTAGAATTCATTCTAACACCAGGCCACGATAATTATCGTGGCTTTTTTTGTATTTTTACATGTAACACATAATAATATTACATGACACCCAACGTACTTAGTTTTGACCAATGGATGCGTTCCTCTTTTGTGCAAATGAACACGGAATTGGAAGCACTTTATTTTGCGCAGGAAAATAAAGCAAACGTTACAGGTATTGGTGAATCTATCAAATCAAGCTTATTAAACGAAGGACGAGCATTTATCATTCAATTATTGAAAGAAGGAAATACGGACGAAGGTTTTGACGCAGGTTTTGATTTACTGGGAAATGTCGGTTTATATATGGCGGCCTGTCGCAGGCATGAGATAGACGAAGCAGCAAATAAAGCCTTGATGGCGGAAGCTTCTTCTTTAGCATTACAACTCGGTGCATCTTTAGGAGTTACGCCGCGTTTCGCCACCAGTCATCTAACTACACATAACACTGCTTTTAACGGACAGTACAAAACATTCACTTCTTTAGAAGATGAATTGATTTTTATTGATTACAACACGCGCGGCATCTTATCTTATAAACGCGCGGCAGATGCACTGGTTCGCTTAATGCCACTCGGTGTCTCTCATCCTGTGGCACCGGATTTATTTAAAGTGGCAAAAGATGCACTCCACGATGTGATTGCGTATAACAAAACATTGTTTGATAAATTGGATACGGACCGTTTCTTTTTCAATGTACGGCCTTATTATAAAACACATCGAGTAGGTGCCAATCATTACCGTGGTGCCAATGCCGGTGATTTTGCAGGCATCAACGTCATTGATTTATTACTGGGTTTATGTCAGGCGGACAACGCTTCTTATTCGCAGCTTTTAGTAGATAAGTTTTTATACATGATGCCGCAGGATCAGTTATTACTGAGAGATTGCATGCGTCAGAAAAGCCTGATGAATAGTTTCATGGAAGCATTGCCTTCCCAGCAATCAGCTAACTGGTTTCAGACAAATGCAAAAGCATTTCTGGAAGTTTGCGAAGCACATGGCGAAGCAGCTTCACAACATCACAATCAGTTAGTGGAGAAATACATTAAAGAGCCTGCTGTTCATTTACCGGAAGAAAACCAAAGCAACCTGACGGCAAGCGGCCCTCCATTGCCGGTATTATTATTTGCATTGGAAAAATTACGCGACCAGCGTATGGCCGCACCTCGGGCGGATATTTATACACGCCATCAGGATATTCAACAACTGAAATCAACTATCGGAAAATGATTATAATGACAGATGGTTTTTTTAAACACATAGACTCATAGTATCAAAACTATAAAAATTGAAAAGAAAGAGATAGGAATTAAAAATTCTCACATAGTAAGGCTATGTAAAAGCTTGCGTCTATCTTAATCTTGTTATATTGTCAGGAGAAAAAGCTATGTGCCTATGTGTTTTAATAATTCCATTTAATAAATTCCAATGTTAAACACCAAAACCATTAGAAACGATTTTGAGTTAAATGATTCGGTTTATTTACTAAGTCATTCCGTCGGACGACCTTTAAAAAATGCGGAGGACAATTTATCAGCAATTTTTTTTGAAGCATGGAAATCCAACGAACCCTGGCATCAGTGGATGGAAGTTTTTACAGCGTTTCAGCAAAGTCTTGCCGCACTGCTGCACGGCCAACCTGAAAATTATTGTCCGCAGACAAATTTATCAAGTGCCTTTACTAAAATATTATTTTCATTACCCATACGAAACGGCAAGCAATATATATTGCTGAGTGAGTTTGATTTTCCATCCATCGGATTTGTGGCAGAACAGGCAAAAAAAAACGGATATGATTTAAAATTTTTACCAAAAGAAGCAGACCACACCAACCCGCAAATCTGGGCAGATGCTTTAACAGATGAGGTGCAATGGGTAATCATCACGCAAGTGCAATCCAATACGGGAGTGCAAATTCCGGTGAAAGAAATTACAGCATTAGCGAATGAACGTACTATTTTATCTGTTGTAGATGTTGCACAATCTGTCGGCATTCTACCCATCAACGTAGAAGATTGGAATGCATCATTTATTATTGGCTCTTGTGTAAAATGGTTATGTGGCGGACCGGGTGCCGGATTTTTATATGTCAACCCAAACATTATTTCCTCTTGCGAACCAAGTGACGTTGGCTGGTTTTCACACGAACAGCCTTTTGAATTTGATATTCACCACTTTAAGTATCACCCGACTGCTCTGCGTTTCTGGGGCGGCACACCTTCCGTAATTCCTTTTGCGGTGGCAACAAACAGTATTCAATACCTTACAAATGTTGGCATTGATGCTGTAAGAAAACACAATATTGATTTAACTAATCTGCTCATAGAGGCTGTTACTCCGGAACATATTATTTCTCCGGTGGATCCCGATAAAAGAAGTGGCACCATTATTTTAAATTTTGAGGAGCACCAGGAGAAAGTAGTAAACAAATTAGCTGAACATAATGTTGCATTTGATGCGCGCGTCTTTGGCATCAGGCTTTCTCCGCATATCTATAGCAGCAGACAAGATATGGAAACCGTGATTTCCTGTATTTCTCTTTAGAAAACAAAAGAAAAAATTAATTTTTATTTAGGATATCAAATTCAAAAACCAGTACGGAATTGGGCGGTATTTTTCCGACTTCTTTGTCACTGTATCCTAATCTGCTGGGAATAATCAAAATACCTTTATCGCCATAATAAAAATGCTGAATCCCTTTGTCCAGACCATCAATCACTTGTTTTTTACCGACTGTAAATGAGAGTGACTGATTTCGTTCATAGGAATTATCAAACTCTCTTCCGTTTATCAGTTTTCCTGAATAATGAATGGAAATCGTATCACCTTCTTTCACCGGATTCCCAATTCCCTGTTGTTTTCGAAAATACCGGTTACCAAATTCATCACCTGTTGCTTCCAGTAAGTTATTGTTTCGCAAATAATCCATAATTTGTAAAGAATCCAGTGTAATCTGTTTCAGATAATGCTCCTTCTTTTCAAACTCATAAACAGCTTTTGTTTTAAAATCCATCAGGTTTAGCCAGAACGTGTAATATTTCTTAGCGCTTCCAGTACTGTCAAAAACAGTACTTGGAATTTTGACAATTGCAGAATCACCCTTGCCCATCAAAGAAAAAATTTCTGTCACATCCGTTTCTTTTGCAGATTTTTTATAATCCATCTCCACACCATTTTTGGTATCGAAAACACGGGTATTAAATATCTCTTTTTGTTTCGGAGAAAACTTCCGCAAATGCATCCAGATATGATCTCCGTAAACTGGTTTTAACTTAGCAGTGTCGCTGGTATAGATTCTGTAACGGATGCCACTTTCAGTATGTTTCCACTTTTTCTTGTTACAGGAAAATACTCCGAGAGGAATAATAATTAATATGATAAAAATAAGCCGCTGCATTTTGCGTTGTAAGATAAAACATTCATTTTTGTTTTTTATTATAGAAGA
>JADLAJ010000221.1 GCA_020848255.1 Chitinophagales bacterium | reverse complement strand
TAAAGTCTGTAATATCCGCAACAATCCAATTCACTTTTTCGGCACGTTCGCCTAATCTGGCTTTTGCTCTTTCCAACGCGGTTGCAGAAATATCCAACACCGTCAGATTTTCATATCCTTCATCTAAAAGAAAATCCACCAATTTGCTATCACCGCCGCCAATGTCAATAATACTGGCTGATTTTGGCAGATTAAAACTAAGTATAAAATCCAAAGAGGTTTGAGGAATCTCCTGTGTCCAACTAACTTCGTTTGCTTGTTTTGTCTGATAAACTGTTTCCCAGTGTTGTTTATTTCCTTCAGTCATTTTATAAAATTAAGGGATTTTACTTTTATAAACGGTAACTCTTGTTACAA
Source organism: Chitinophagales bacterium (assembly GCA_020848255.1). Taxonomy (GTDB): domain Bacteria; phylum Bacteroidota; class Bacteroidia; order Chitinophagales; family JADIYW01; genus JADJSS01. The sequence goes on along the minus strand of JADLAJ010000221.1, from coordinate 3,860 downwards.
TCAGTATTTATAAAAAGATGTTAAAATTTGATTACCCGATCGGATGCAGGAACTAAACCAAGTCTGGTATATGTTTTGTATGTAAATAATAAAACAAGAATAAAATGGGATTAATAAGAATAATTTTAGCAGTGGTCTTTCCTCCTTTAGCAGTAGTAGATAAAGGGTTGGGCAATTTCCTGATAGTATTTCTTTTGTGGCTTTTAGGTCACGTGCCGGGAACGATTGCTGCACTGATTATTTTACACAATACTAAAAATGAACGCAAGCAGTATGCTGTAGCGTAATCATATTTCAGGGTTTTTTATGTTTCTAGGTTAGCCGTTCTGAATACTCAACTCAGAACGGCTTTTTTTATTCTTCCTTATGTTTAAAGGGACGTATGATTAAACGCAATGTTCGGTCGTACGTAAAATAATTATACAACCAACCGAGTGTCACGGTGATTTTATTACGGAATCCCACCAGACTCATGACATGCACAAACAACCAGGCCAGCCAGGCAATGAAGCCGCCCATCTTGATACCTTTTGCTTCCATCACCGCTTTATTTCTTCCAACCGTTGCCATGGAGCCTTTATCAAAATACACAAACGGTTTAGGTGCTTTTCCTTTTAATTGTGCCAGGATGTTATCTGCCACTAATTCGCCTTGTTGTATAGCCACCGGCGCCACCATAGGATGTCCTTTCGGGTATTTTTCCTGCACCATAGAAGCCACGTCGCCAATGGCATAAATATTTTCGTATCCCTTTATCTTGCAATATTCATCTACGGAAATTCTGTTGCCGCCAGCAATCGTTTCCGGTGCAAAACCTTCCACCGGATTTCCTTTTACACCGGCTGTCCAGATAAGCGTTTCACATTTTACCTTTTTACCATCAGCCGTAGTCAGTACATCTCCGTCAAAATCCGTCACCATCGTATTCAGCCAAACTTCCACGCCAAAGTCTTTCACATACTTCAATACTTTAGCAGAATTTTCAGGATGCATGGCACCCAGTAATCTGTCGCCGGATTCAAACAGGTGAATTTGCATTTTGGTAAAATCGATTTCAGGATAATCTTTTGGCAGGATGTTTTTACGCATTTCTCCCAAAGCGCCGGCCAGCTCTACGCCCGTGGGTCCGCCGCCAACGATAGAGATATTAATCAGTTCTTCTTTTTTGGATTCGTCATAGGTAAGCAGTGCTTCTTCAAAGTTTTCTAAAATAAAACTCCTGAGGTTCAGTGCCTGCGGAATATCTTTCATCTGCATCATCTTTCCGGAAACTTCCTTAGAGAACTTAAAGAAATTTGTAGTGCTGCCGGTGGCAATGACCAGGTAATCGTAATTCAAATCACCGATATCAGTGTGTATTTTCTGATTGACTGCATCAATATTTCGTACTTCCGCCAAACGGAAAATGCCATTTGGAATATCCTGCATGAATTTGCGCAAAGGATAGGCTATACTGCCCGGTTCTAAGCCGCCTGTGGCTACCTGATATAGCAGTGGCTGAAAACAGTGGTAATTATGCTTGTCGAGCATAACCACCTGTATATCCTGATTTTTAAGTCGTTTCGTAAGTTCAATGCCGCCAAAGCCGCCGCCGATAATCACCAGTCGTTTTTGACCGGTAGAAGGAATTTTTAAATCCAAAATAATATAATTTACATTTACCAATACACAATTGACGACTCTTTATCGACAATTAATTTCAGCTCAAAATTAACTCATATTTTCTATTTAAGGATTAAAACGATGTTATACTCTACTATAATTTCTATTATCTTTGCCAATATTGCTTATAATTTGTAGTTGTACATTGTTAATTGTTAATCGTTAATTAGAATATGTCGCACATTCACCTGATAAAGAAAGAGAATTACGGTATTATCCAGATGGACCGTGAAAAAGCGAATCCTATGAACCACGAGTTTGTGGCCGGTATGCGCATTGCCTTGAAAAATTTTATGGAAGATGACAGCATTCAAGGGGCTATCATTAATGGAAAAGAGAATTTCTTTTCTGCCGGACTAGATTTGCCTGAATTGTATTCATATGATGAACAGCAGTTTGAAAAATTCTGGCGCAATTTTATGGATCTGGTGTGCGATTTGGTGGCGTTTGATAAACCGCTTATTGCATCTATCAATGGCCATTCGCCGGCCGGCGGTTGTATAATCGCTATCGGTTGTGATTACCGGGTGATGGCGGAAGGTAATTTTAAAATCGGGTTGAATGAAATTCCGATTGGTATTGTGGTGCCGCGCGGGGTGTTTGATATTTACAGCTTCTGGATTGGCAGAAAAACAGCTTATCAGTATCTAATGGAAGGAAAATTATTCTCACCCAATCATGCAAAAGAGATAGGATTAGTGGATGAAGTGGTGCCGGCAGATAAAGTACTGGAAGCTGCGGAAGCAAAGCTGAAACAATACTTAAAATACGAACAAAACGGCTGGCGTATTACCAAACGACAACTAAAACAGGATCAGCTGAAATCAATATCATCTATTTCAGAATTTGAAATGAAAACTTTCTTGCAACAATGGTGGAGCGAACCGGTGAGAACCATTGTTGGACAATTTGTGGAGAATCTGAAGAAGAAGGTTTAATGAAATAATAAAACAATTAAGTAATGTAATAATTTACAATGAAAGATTACCGTAGAATATTAATTATTACATTAAAATTAGTTTTCTATTTGATAGTTTTGCCAATAGTTTTATATTTTATTTTTGGTGAAATTATTTTTAGATATTTTGATTTGATGTAGCATTTTATTTCTTACTTTTTTTTCATTATTACATCGTTTTATTATTTCATTACTACATTTGTTTTTATGCAAGATAAATTTACCGCTTTCGAAAATCGTTTAGCCAAAGTGTACAAACACATTGGTAAAATTGCCCGCAAGCAACAGCTGGCTTGTTTTCGTGTGTATGATGTGGATTTGCCTGAGTTTCCTTTTATTATTGATGTTTACAAAGACCTGGTGTATGTTGCGGAATATAAAAGTAAACATAAACTGAGCGAAGAAGAATATGAACTTTGGCTTACTACATCTTTAGAAATTATACAGAAGGTCTTTGGGGTAGAAAAGGAAAATGTGTTTCTAAAACTACGGGAACGCCAGAAAGGAGAGCAGCAGTATTCCAAATTAAAACAGGAAAAGAAAGAGCTGATTGTAGATGAAAATGGGCTGAGTTTTATCGTTAATCTTTCCGATTATTTAGATACCGGTTTGTTTTTAGATCATCGACTTACCCGAAAAATGGTTAAAGAAATGTCGGACGGCAAACGTGTGCTGAATTTGTTTGCTTATACGGGAAGCTTCAGCGTATATGCTGCATCCGGAAATGCAAAAAAGGTTACGACCGTTGATTTATCTAAAACATATATCAACTGGGCCAAGAGAAATCTCACCTATAATAAATTATACGACGATACCAAACATGAATTTGTTCAGGAAGATGTACTGCAATATTTAAAGACCATCTCCCTTGCTTCCTATGATTTGATTATACTGGATCCGCCCACGTTTTCCAACAGTAAAAAAATGGAGGATATATTTGATATTCAGCGTGATCACGTATCCATCATTAATCAGTGCCTGAATATTCTGGACGGAAACGGCATCTTAATTTTTAGTACGAATTACCGTGGATTTGAATTAGAGAAGGATAAACTGTTATCGCAAAAGATAAAAGATATTACCAAACAAACTACGCCGTTTGATTTTGAAGGAAAATTAAAACGTAAGTGTTTCCGGATAGAAAAATGATTATTCTTCTTTTGCGTCTTTGAATTTTTCTTCCAGATCATTTTTGCGTAAGGTAAAGTTGTATTTTTTCGCAAAAGCTACCTGGGCGTCT
>JADLAJ010000220.1 GCA_020848255.1 Chitinophagales bacterium | reverse complement strand
TTGTCCAAAGACATTCAGCTGTGGCAAGAAGCCTCGGAAAAACCATGTATTGCAAATCATTTTCATCCTTGATAAACTGCGTAAAGACAAATGCTTGCCCGCCCAGTATGTGTGCCTGTATTTTGCTTTCTTTTATTTTCCCCAATGGGTTAAAAGAGTATGCTTTGTCCAATGGCAGAAAAGTCATGCTAAATGATTTTTTCTCATCATCCCAGTCCTGATAGTAATCCAGAGAACAGGACTGACGTGGAGCCATGATTACATCATTTCCTTTCTCTGCTTCGCTCCATCCGGTCTTGCTGCTTTTGTAGCTCGTCATTATTTCATTGTCAAATAAACGATAGTCTGTGCCGATAATTTTCTTATTCTTAGAAGATAAATAACGAATAGTTGCAGTATCTGTAAGACTGTTACCGATATGAATATAAGGTCCGGGAAATAAGGCGCAAACCTCGTCAATGATATTTTTATTGTTTTGCAAATACAAATCTTCCGTTGCTGACGGTAAACTGATTTCAGGAATTATATTGATATAGCGTTCCTGTGCATATTTCAGAATCTCTTTTATCTGCGCTTGTGTGTAGAAACTACTTTTGTCTATCAGTGAAGAATCTTTCTTTAATTCAATTCTCCATTTTCCTTCATCCGCCAGTTGCCAGTGAAACTGATTTAATTTCAGTTTTGCTATCGCATCAAGATACTGCTTAATAACATCGGGGCCAAAAAAATGATGCACCACATCCAGATGCATACCGCGAAAGGAGAAAGCGGGATTATCTTTTATTTCCAGACACGGCAGCGTTTTTACAGAGTCTTTTTTCAGTAACTGCATCAAACTCTGAACACCGTAAAACAAACCTGTATTTCCGGAGGACGTAATAGAAACTGAAGTGGGTAAAATAATTAAGGTATAGCCGTCTGATGGAATATCGGTAGTCTTTTGCTGCAGTAAGTTTAAGGTAACGGCGGTGGGTGCAAAAGCCACCACGGGAATGTTTTTTTCTTTGATAAAATCCGTTAACTGTTTTTGAATTAATTTGGTTGCATCATCTCCGCGGATAATTTTTATATCAAATCCTTTGGCGTAACTGAAAATACCGGCATTGTATTTTATATCATTTGGTTTTGGAATAATAGAAACCTGAGCATTTGTTTTAGCGCAAAACAATAATAAAACAATTAGCAGGGTTGTTGTAACATGCTTCTGTGTCATATAAAATGGTTTATGGTTTTTTGTGCTCGCAATTGTCTTTATTACAATTGCCATATAACGTCAGCGAGTGGTTTTTTATTGTCTGGTGAAACAACTCACCGGCACTGGTTTTTACCTGCTGTAAACGCGGGTCGCAAAACTCAAACACCTTGCCGCAATCAATACAGATTAAATGGTCGTGATTTCTGTTGCCATATGATTTCTCATACATGGCATGATTTTGACCGAACTGATGCTTGGTCACCAGTTCGCATTGTACCAGTACATCCAATGTATTATAAACCGTGGCGCGGCTCACATTGTAATAATTATTTTTCATCTGCAGGTACAATTCCTCCGCATCAAAGTGATCTTCGCGGTTGTATATTTCTTCCAGAATAGAAAAACGCTCAGGTGTTTTACGCTGTTTGTTGTTTTCTAAATAGGTAGAAAAGATATGCTTAACCTCATTAAATGCTTTTGTATCTATTGCCATTAGGCAAATTTACAATTTATGTTGCTAATATTGGAATAGAATCTTAGTTCATTTTTTGGTAAAGCTTGCTTCTTTTCTCGTTTACTGAAGTATGACCTTACTAACTTGTTTATTTATTTGCAGGATATATGTTCCTTTAGCCAGTTCAGATAAATCTGTTTCCAGTGCATTCAATCCTTCTGTTAAGGTAACGGGTATGCTTTTTACCAAATTTCCTGTCATATCAAATACCAGCAAATCTGATGAGATATCCGCAGCTACTGTTATATCCACGGATAATCGCCCTGTTGTATTCGGATTTGGATATACCTTTAGTTCCGGAATTATTTTAGGCTGCTCCGTCGCAATAAGAGGTGCAGCAATTTCTGTAATAACTAATTCGGTGTTGCTTTCTTCTTTCTTCCTGGCAGCAACAGGAGGTACTGCTGCAGCTGGATTTACAGAAATTTTAATAAAACCAAAAGAATATTTGTGAATCTTTACCGCACTTAAATTATTGCCGGGAATTATAGCATTATACACTTTCTGGATGGTAGTCTTTTGTGCATTTTTTGAAGTATCAGAATATATAATATCATCGGGTCTGAATGTGGTTTGTCCCATAGACGAATACAGATTATCTGCATACAAATAGCTTGCTGTGGCTTTTATTTTACCGGTGTCTTTTTGGTTTAATACAGCCATTAAATCAACGGAATAATCAGCATCGGATTTATTGTTGAAATAAATAAAAATATCATATTGCTGGTTTGCTGCTATTTTATAAAAACTCCTGAAAGAAACATTTGGCAGTAAATCAAAGCCGCCATTTTTATTGTCAATCATGTAAATAGCAGTGTCTTCTAAAATCGGTGTTAACAGTAAGGCTGCAAAATAGGTGGAATTAAACTCAACGGAGTTTGCAGCACTATTATTGTTAGTTGAGGGGTCGGATGGTATGGAATTGTACCCTTTCGTAAATCTTGTCATGTTATACCAGGTGTCACTCTTCGCATACGGAATATGATAGTTACACAATTTAACCGGATTGGTTTTGTTGCATTCCAGCGCAAGATTTCTGTTTGCATTTATATCATAAAAATTCATGACGACATCATAATAATACATGGCATGCAGCATGGTATTCCCGACTTTTTTCAGACTGTTGCAGTCAAAATTAAAATTCCATTCCGTATACCACATTTCGCTGTTTGCCGGCAACGCATTAATCAGGCTTACCTGTGCCTCTTTAAAGAAACGCTTGTTATAGGAGATTTCCATCGTATCCCGGATGTCATTGAATTCTCTTGTCAAATCAAGCTCTGACGCATTTGTATTTTCTGATAAAGGAATATTTTTTATAAAATTATAGCTGTCAAGATATGGATGAATAATATAAGCATCAATCCCAACATAGTTTTTAATCTCAGGATTAATCATAAAATTATTCCAGGTTTTAAACCCGCCATTCAGATAAGCTCCGATGGGCATACCGAATTTTAAATGAGCAAGATGGTCAGCAAAAACGGGTTGGTTAATATCATCAGCGTGTGATGATAATTTTTGTAAGGTGTCCGTCAATAATACCCGGTACAATTTTGAAAGCCGTGCAAATGTCCAAAAAGTGCTGTTTGCTTCTTTTATGCTCTGTGTACTGCCATCATCTCTGATCCAGATTTTAGTATCTGAAGGACTGAAAATATTGTTGTTGTTCACAAAAGATTTATAGTCTGATAAAAGATTGTCATCATACATATACGAGAACGTTTCGTTGCTGTATTCAATATTATAAACCGCAACTCCGTTTTTTATTAAGGTAAGATATGCATCGATGTTTTGACGAACAATCTTCTTGAAATTAGTACTAAGGGTTGAATTATTAAATGCATCCAAATAACCGTTGTCAAGATCTACAATAGCTTTTATTTTAGAAGTATCTTTCAGGGTTTCCTTTCTTGTGTCATAATTTATGAGCGGCACGCTTCTGTAGTGGCTGACCATATTCAGGCAGAAGCTGCTGCTGGCTGTAACCGTTTTATTTTTGGTAATAGAATTGATAAATGGAAAGATGATATTACTGCCTGAAAAGGGATAGGTCTTATTGCTAAAATTAGCATATTTATTATAATTAGAATTCAGGATACTCCAGTTAATATTAGTGAAGATCCATGCATCGCCAAATGTTTGTCCAAATCCGGTATTGCCATACCCGCTGCCCCATCTGTTGTAAAAATTAGCCGTAGTGCCGCCCGGGAAACGCCAGGAAATACGCTTGCCAATTGTATTAAATACGCTATAAAACGCATTATTCACCTCAAGACCGGAATTGGATGCGTAGTTCTTATAGATACTTTCTAAATAACCCTGCCCCGAATTAAAACCGGTAAAATTATGTTCGGTATTTGTTAAGTGTTTTTCGGGATTAATATTCCCGGAGATGGTGGATTGTGAATAGCATTCTGCCAAACAGCAAAATACTAAAAAGCAGGCTAGCGTTTTTTTCATTGGGGTGATTTTATGTTTTATATGTAATGCCGCTTTGGAATTGGCATACACATATTGGGTCTGTTTCTAAACATAAAGATAGATTACCTTAGTAGTAACAGATATAGGTTGATTGATGAAAGACGTGTAATATTTTATACTACAAATAGTGTGAGTTTCAGATATAATCTTTGTAGAAATGAATACGATTGCTGTAAATATTATATCAAGCGAAATGTTTTTGTATCGTTTTTGACAATACATTATATTTCCTCTCTAATCACTGAGTCAATGCCTGGAATGGATTTTAATTTGGCAATTAGTTTATTCACCTGATCGTTGTCTTTTACAAACACTTTTATCACGCCTTCAAAAATTCCTTCGTTGGTCTCTATCGATACGGACTGCATATTCAATTTCATTTCGCCTGAGATAATAGTGGTGAGTTTGTTAATGACGCCAATATCGTCTAAGCCTGTAAGTTTAACGGTAGTCAGGAATGCAGGAGTGGTTTTTGCTGTCCAGCGTGTTTTAATGATTCGATAGCCATATTTTGAAGCGAGATTAATGACATTCGGGCAGCCTGTTCTATGAATTTTTATGACTCCGTTGATAGAAATAAAACCAATCACATCATCGCCCGGAATAGCATTACAACATTTCGCAAATTCATAAGGAAACTTAGACGATTCATCAAAAATAACCAGCTCGGCATTTTTAGGAATGTCCTCATTGTTGCCTTCCGTATTATAATAAACTTCCTCGTCTTTTGGCTTGCCAATTTTTTCCGCCTTAATGATTTCCAAGTTGCCGCCAACATTCTTCAGTTGCTTTAAATCTGATAAGTTAATGGTGCCTTTTGCAATGGCATACAACATATCCATAGGGCTTGGCATCTTGAAAAACGATGCCAGCAAGGTGATGTTTTCATTGTTGTAATTCGCTTTCAGCTGACTTAACTTTCTCTCCAGAATTTCTTTTCCATCATCGGCAATTTTTCGTTTTTCTTCACGCAAAGAGTTTTTAATCTTTGATTTTGCCCGCGAAGTAGTCACAATGTTCAGCCAGTCTTCGCTGGGTCTTTGTTTACGGGAGGTGATGATTTCTACCTGGTCGCCATTTTTCAACTCATGGCTGATGGGAACCAGTTTGTTATTCACTTTGGCACCAATACAATTATCACCTACATTGGTGTGAATCGTGTACGCAAAGTCTAAAGCGGTAGCGCCGGCAGGTAAAATTTTTAGTTCACCTTTTGGCGTAAAAATATAAATCTCTTTTTGATAGAGCTGTAATTTAAAATCATTGATAAACTCAATCGGATTGACATCCGGATTTTTCAAAAACTCGCGTACCTGCATCAGCCAGCTTTCAATGGCTTCTTCTGCAGAATTGGCTGCTTTAAATTTATTTTCCTTGTATTTATAATGTGCCGCTAATCCTTTTTCTGCCACTTCATCCATACGTTGCGAACGAATCTGCACTTCCACCCATTGTCCACCGGGACCCATAACCGTTGTATGCAGCGATTCGTAACCGTTACCCTTCGGATGCGAAATCCAGTCACGCATACGGTTAGGTTGAGGAGAATATTTATCGGTAACAATAGAATACGCCCGCCAGCAATCCGCTTTTTCATTTTCAGGAAGCGAATCTAGAATAACACGGATGGCAAACTTGTCATACACATCATTAAAATCCACTTCTTTTTTTCGCATCTTGTTCCAGATAGAAGAAATAGATTTTGGTCTGCCGAAAACATTTGCTTTTAATCCGGATTTATCCATCTCTTCCTGCAAAGGACGAACGAAATCGTTGATGTATTTTGCTCTGTCTTTTTTGGTAGATTCTAAGGCTTTGGCAATTTCTTTGTACTTCTCCGTCTCGGTATATTTCATCGCCAGATCTTCCAGCTCTCCTTTGATGGAGTACAATCCTAAACGATGGGCAAGCGGTGCATATAAATAAATGGTTTCTGATGCAATCTTTAACTGGTTCTTTCTGCTTTGTCCGTCCAGCGTACGCATGTTATGCAAACGGTCGGCAATTTTTATCAGAATGACGCGAATATCATCACTTAAAGTCAGCAGGATTTTACGGTAATTCTCCGCCTGAATGGATTCCGTCTGATGCGATATTTTGCTGATTTTTGTAAGCCCGTCAATAATTTTTGCAGCCGTATTTCCGAATTCTTTTTTTACATCTTCAAGCGTCATTTCGGTATCTTCTACCGTATCGTGCAGCAATGCACAAATAACGGAAGTAGTACCCAATCCCATATCTCCGGCAACAATCTTGGCTACGGCCAGCGGATGGTGAATGTAGGGTTCACCGCTTTTGCGTCGCATGTGCTTGTGTGCATCCACCGCTAATTCAAAAGCATGACGAATACGTTTATCGTCCCCTTTTTTCATGCGTGGCGTTGCCAGTCGCAGCAATTGGCGGTAATCTTTCAGGATGGCAAGCTTCTCGGCTTCTACATTTACTTCCATGGATGTACAATATACAATACTACCCGCTAAAAATAAAAAAGTTCAGGCATTTTACCTGAACTTTTATAAATTGGAATGTATTGTTTAATTATTTCTTTGTGGAGGCATATTCCTCATTCATGCCTTTCAGTACTTCCAGTGTAATGTCATTTGCCGGATTTACGTACAAAAGATTGATGGTTTCTTTGGAATAAGGCAAGATGTAAGTATATCTTCCATCTGCATTATACTTTTTGAGGTACTCAATCATTTTTTCCTGTAAGGCAATGTTGAAGTTTTGTGTTTCCATCATAAATTGCTCTTCCATCGCTTGTTTGCGCTCTTCAATCTGTTGTTGTTCCATTTGCAGTTTTTGCTGTGCCGCCATGCCTTCTTCTTCCGTCATGGTTTGCGCTTTTTGCTGCAAGGTGGCAATTTTTGATTGAAAAGCACTCAGGCTTCTTCCTAATTCTGCTTCCATTGCTTTCTGTTTTGCTTCTAAAGCGGCTTTCTTGGTCTTGAAAAAGTCATAATTTGTCTGGAAAGAATCAATATCCACATAGGCAATTTGTGGAACAGCTACGGATTTTCCGTTGGCTTGAATGATTTGCTGCGCTCCGGTATTGTTTTTAGAGCTGAAATGCAGGTAGAATAAAACACCTACCAAAACGAATAAAACCGCATTTAATGCTAAGGATAAATTTTTCATCCGGCAAAGATAATTGAATTTTTGGTTCAATAATTATATCAAACCGTCAATATGCATTAAAATTAACACCACTT
>JADLAJ010000219.1 GCA_020848255.1 Chitinophagales bacterium | reverse complement strand
TTCAACACCTTTGGCATTAATGCCTGTGCGCATTATTTCTGCAAAGTACAATCAAAAGAAGAAATCCTCCACATTATACTGGAAGAACTACAATTCTATTCAAAATTTCTGATTATTGGTGGTGGTAGCAATATTTTATTGTGTGATGATTATGATGGACTGGTAATAAAAAATGAAATTACAGGAATCGAAGTCATTAGGGAAGATGAAGAATTCGTCTGGATAAAAAGTTATTCCGGAACAGTATGGCATGAATTTGTGCAGTATTGCGTGCGGCATAATTATGGCGGAATTGAAAATCTGTCGCTCATTCCGGGAACGGTGGGAGCCGCACCCATGCAAAATATCGGCGCCTACGGGGCTGAGATAAAAGACACCTTTGAAGAACTGGAGGCTATAGACTTACAAACAGGAACAAGCAGTATCTTCACAAAAGAAGAATGTGGGTTTGGCTATCGGGAAAGCGTTTTTAAAAGAGAAGAAAAAGGAAAATTCTTCATTTATTCCGTAACGTTCAAGCTCTCAAAAAAACCGCTTGTCAATGTTGCCTATGGTGACATCCTGAAAATTCTGCAGGAAAGAGCAATCACCCATCCAACGATAAAAGATGTTTCCAATGCCGTGATTGAAATCCGTCAAAGCAAATTACCCGATCCGAAAGAGTTAGGTAATGCAGGAAGTTTCTTCAAAAATCCGGAAATGGAAAAATCAGTCGCAGAGAACATCCAACTTGAATTCCCTGCCATGCCAAAATATGATCTTCCGAATGGAAAAGTGAAAATTCCTGCTGCCTGGCTGATAGAACAGGCTGGCTGGAAAGGCAAACAGGTTGGGCATACCGGCAATCATGCCAAACAGGCCTTAGTGATTGTTAATTATGGAAACGCCAACGGTGATGAAATCTGGCAGCACGCCATGAATGTACAAAAATCAGTGCAGGAAAAATTTGGGGTTTTGTTAGAACCCGAAGTAAATGTGATACAATAATTCTAAAATAATAAAAGGTCATTGCTTTCACAATGACCTTTTATCTCCTATTTTTTATATTTCTTTTTGGTAGCTCTGTCTACTTCATCCACTCTTTTATTCATATCAATACCAGGTGTTTTTACTTTTGCCGGTTTTGGTGCTTCCACTTTCTCAGCCTTTTTGGACGCTGCTTTCTTTGCTGCATCTTTTTTGAAAACATATCCCAACTCTACGTTCAATCCGAAGAAATAGTTTTTCGATTTTTTATAATCCGGATGTGATTTGTAAGCTGCCGCGTTCAAATCATTTAATCCAAACTTAGTTTCTATAGCAATCCCAATAAACATATTGTTCTTGAAGATATAATCAAAACCGTATCTGATTACACCAACACCCTGTACTGTTTTAAAATATGATTTGTAATTATCGCTTTGGTTAGGTGCATACGCGGGATAACCCCCAATTGTTGGATCTATCGGATAACCAACTGCTGTTGCCACACCGCCTACAGGCGTAATCTTGTAGCTCATCTGCGCTGACAATAAAAAGTCTGTTTCAAACCCTACCAATAGTTTCATGCGCCAGTGAAAGTTTTCATCTTTCACCAAAACATGGTCCTTTTGCCCGCGCAATAATGGAGCAAATCGATACAAGACGCCAAAACCCATATACTTAAAATCTACACTTTTTTTATGGGTTCCTATTAATGCTGGAAATTTTCTATACTTAAAATCATCCTGATATTTTTGGCCTTCATCGCAAAAATTGGCAAATGCCACTATACCATGCTGTTCCTTAAAATTATAGGCACCCTGTACAAATACATGGTAACTGAATTTTGGTTTATAGTCTAATTCCTTACTATTTTCTGCTAAATAATAGGTGTTTTGTGCCAGCATATACGACAAACCTGGCGTAGCACCAACACTGATACTACCTCCTTTTTGTGCATAAACAGCCGTTACTGTAAAAATAGAAAGAAAAATAAATGTAAATTTTGTTAGTTTCATCTGAATAATTTTATTGATTTTTGAGCAGATGGAATATCCTTGTTATTCATTACTTTTGGTAGCAATTTATGCTAGGATATTTCATGCGATAATTTTAATTGGTTTATCAGCATATAAAAATCCGGTAAAAATTGATTTCACAGCTGCATACTTTCCTCAAATATAGGAAAATGCATTAAAATATTTAGTTAATACACGGATGAGTACTAAAAAAAGCAGCCTTAGCAAATCCACTCTGATTAGAAGTATACAATGCTCCAAATCTTTGTACCTATATAAGAACAACTATAGTTTACGCGATAAACCCTCCACGACACAGCAACAGAAATTTGACCGCGGGCACCGTGTCGGGAAACTTGCACATCAGTTATTCCCAAACGGGAAAGACTGTTCTCCGCCCAATCCTTTCAGTTACGATGAATCTATTGCCGCCACAAAACTGTTGGTTCAGCAGCAATTTCCGGTGATTTATGAAGCCGCATTCAAATACAACGGCATCATGGTAGCGCTTGATATCCTTGAAAATAAAAATGGAAAATGGTATGCACACGAAGTAAAAAGTTCGTTTCGTATTACCAATACTTACTTATTAGATGCCGCCATTCAATATTATATCATCACTAAAAGCGGCGTGCAATTGGAAGACTTTTCCATTGTAACTATTGATAATGAATACGTGTTTAATGGAACACTCGAAATTTCGTCTTATTTCAAAATCACATCGGTACTGACCGAAATTCAAGAACGCATTCCCTTTGTAGAAAAAACCATTGAAGAAGCTATTGCCACCTTAAGCGCAAAACAAATGCCGGAAATTGCCATAGGCGCTCATTGCACAAAACCTTATCCCTGCGATTTCCAGAGTTATTGCTGGGCAAACATACCCAAAGATGCAATCTGGTATTTGCCCGGAATTTCCATGCAGGAGAAAAGCAATTTCGTGGAAAAAGGCATTAGCACTATTCACCAAATTGACAATATGGAAGAATTGAATGCGCGCCAGAAAGTAATCATAAAGAGCTTTCAGACAAAACAGGCACATATTGTTAAAGAAAAACTGAATGCATTTACAGAAGGCATTCACCATCCCTTATATTATTTTGATATCGAAGCATTTCAACCGGCTGTTCCTATATTTTTAAACACGAAACCATACGACCGTATTCCGTTTTTGTACTCGCTGCATTACAAAGAAAGCGAAAACAGTGAATTGCAGCATATCAGTTATATTTCGCCGGTGGGCAACGATGACCGGATTAACTTTATAGAACATTTTTTAAACGCCACGCAAAAAGAAGGAAAGATTTTAGTATTTAATACTTTGATGGAAAAAGGCATTTTATTTAAAATGATGAATGATTTTCCGCAGTACAAAAAACAAATATTAGAGCGCATCAACCGCATTATTGATGTGGAAATTCCATTCAAAGAACTGTACTATTACCATCCGGCGCAGCAAGGCAGTTTTTCCTTAAAAGCTATTGGAAATGCCTTGTTGGGATTTGATGAATTTTCTAAAAGTGCGGTGAAAGACGGTGAAGAAGCGATGGCTGTGTATAACGAATTATTTTATTGGGAAAACAAAGACGAAGTAAATGCCAAACTACAGCATTTAAAAACTTACTGTCAAACCGATACATTTGTGTTGTATGAAATTTTTGAGCGATTAAAAATATTGGTTTGATCAGTGTATCAGCACAAACTTTAGTTTCGCTGTTTCTTTTTTTCCGCTGCCTTTGCATAAGGCAAAATACACACCGGTAGCTGCACGCTCACCGTTAATTAGTTTTCCATCCCAGACAGCTTGTCCGCCTAAGGCAGTAGTCTCGTATACCAAATTGCCACTAAGGTCAACGAATTTTACGTTACAATTATTGGGAATGCCTTTCACGGCTATGGGTCCCTCATAATCTTCCCTTACCGGATTAGGATACACATAAGGTTCTTCTGTATTATCGGAAGTTGTTGTTGCATCCGCTCTGTAACTGCAAATACCTTTTCCTGTACCGATAAATAAATCTCCGTTTTCAGGATTAATGGCCAATGCCCGGATATAATTGGACAACAAGGGAGAATTCGTTTCGCTGAAATAACGGATTGTTTTTTGTCCGTCGGCACTTACCAGAAACAAGCCGTTGTTGGTGCCAATCCACTTTCTGTTAGCGGCGTCTACAGTGATGCAATTGATAATTTCATCTTCCAGTAAATTATCGCAAAACCCGCTGCCATCTTTTCTGTCTATGCAAATTTGTTCGGCTTCACAGGCATTTTCAGTCACATATCCTGCACAGGAAATGATTCCAATTCCCTGTTCAGTACCTAACCAGATAACACCATCTTTATCTTTTGCCATACAGATAACATTATTAGCCGGCAAATTACCAAAACCGCTTCCGGTCGTAAAATTAAAGTATTGATCATCCGATTTATCATCAATATCAACTCCGTAGTTCAAGACTTCCAAACCTCCCGAAGAAGAATTCTTCGCTATCCATATCTGGTTGTAATCATCCGCTAAAATATCTTTCACCTGTGTTTCATTATTAATAAACGGCGACCTAAAATACTGATAAGAACCATCCGTTTTTCTGCAAACAACAGGCAAAGTGGAGTAAGCATTAGACAACCATACATTTCCCTGAGCATCCATATCCGCTCCTGTAACTCTGAAATACTTAGACTCAGGAGGTGTAAAAGTAGATTTCAAACGATTTACAACAAATGTTTTATCTGAAATATTATACTCCAAAATACCGTCTGCAGCACCAAAAATAACTTTGTTTTCTGCCGGTATCGTTTTTACTACAGCAACATCAATAAAAGAATCCAACGCAGGAGTATTGTAAATATTCAAATTATCCCAGTTATAGTCGTTGCAGTAATAAATTCCATTCTTATTAAATGTATAATTCCAGTTGTCTCTGATACCGGAAGAAGCTACCCACAAAGTTCCGTTTGAGAATTCCATTTCCTTAGAGGTAATCTGAGGTGGCGCATTAGGATAACTTTGATAAAAATTACTACCACTCTGATGGGTTAAACCTCTGTATAAATCAGCACACCAGATATTGCCGTTTTTATCATTTACTACCTGCAAAGGATAACCAATGTCTCCATCTGTAAAAAATGTAAACGACGAACCATTCCATTTACCTACTCGGTTGTTCGTAATATTTCCACCCACCTCTTTCTGTTGTGCAATAAGCAATTGACCGTTTGAATTATTTAAATGACGGGTTGCCCAGTTTGCCTCAGAAAAGAGCGTAGACCAATTTGTACCATCAAACTGATACAACGTATTTCCTACTGCGGCAATTATTTTATTTTGAAATTGAGTAATGGCTGTTGCTTCCGTTTGCGGTATTCCAGCTGAATATTGCGTCCAGTTATTAAAGTTTAACAAATTCAAAGTTGATGTTATTTTTCCACTTACTACGCCTTTTGCCGTAGCACAATAAATAAAATTGTCATCTACCCAAACGGCATTTACTTTGTAAGTGGATAAACCATCATTAAAAATATCTGTTTCTGCAATTTCTTGTTTTACCAGATCAATCTTCAGTAACCCGAATCCGGTAGCAACATATGCCTTCCCGTTTATACAATATATATGGTAGACATTTTTATCACCGGCAATCATTGCGTTTTTCAGGTAGGGTAGGTTGGTGATTTTGCCATTGTGTATTAAATCTATATTTGAATTGGTATAAGCAATGACCAGCGTCGAAGTAGCAGTATCGTAACCTACCTGCGCGACAAAAACCTCTGCTAGGCCACTAACTTTAGTATATTTTTCCAGAAAAAAATTCTCGCTGTTTACCCCAATGACTCCGTTTCCACATCCGGCATATATGTAATCTTTACTCTGGCAAACCGAGGTAGCATTTTGCAATGGCAAATGTGCCGTCCAGGTTCCTAATGGCAGGTTTTGTGCGCCAGACAAATGCCACAGACAGCAGCACAAAACCAGCGTTATTTTATAAAAAACAGTATGCACGGAATAAAACTTCATTTTCAGCTTAAATTGTTTCCAAATCTATGAATTTTAAACGAGAAAGCGGGAATATATTAACGGCCAAAATCTACTATTTAGTGTGCTTTTTCGTATCTTTGCGCAAATTTTTTTGAAGGAGAACGATATGTCGAACGCAAAGCAATACAGAGAAATAAAAAATATTAGCCAAACGCAAATTGAGCAGGAAATTGCCGCTTTTTGGCAATCTCAGCATATTTTCGAGCAGAGTATTTCTGCCCGTGAAGGAAAACCGCCCTATGTTTTTTACGAAGGACCGCCAAGTGCCAATGGATTACCGGGTATTCACCATGTTTTAGCACGTTCTTTAAAAGACATTTTCTGCCGCTTTAAAACTTTACAGGGTTTTCAGGTAAAAAGAAAAGGCGGCTGGGATACACATGGCCTGCCGGTTGAGTTGCAGGTAGAAAAATTGCTGGGCATTACCAAAAAAGACATCGGAACCAAAATTTCCGTGGCAGAATACAACCAGAAATGCCGCGAGGAAGTGATGAAGTTTAAAGATATCTGGGACAACCTTACCGTAAAAATGGGGTATTGGGTAGACTTAGACAATCCTTATATCACTTTCGACAATAATTACAT
>JADLAJ010000218.1 GCA_020848255.1 Chitinophagales bacterium | reverse complement strand
TGCGATGGATTGGAAATAAAAGAGTTAGCGAACCATTTTGGCAGAACAACCGGTGCAATAAGATCCAGAATTACAAAATTAGGGTTAGAGGCTTTGTATGATTACAAATAGTGAGTTTATACAATTTTAAAAAAAAATCCGAACCATTACGGATTCGGATTTTTTTGCTGTAAGAGAAGGACTCGAACCTCCAAAAGGCGATTAGGAAAAGGGCAAAAGTTGGTGGTCAACCCCTGCACACTAAAGTGCTCTACCCTGACTTTATTTCGTGATCCTCACCCCCGAGACAAGAGGGCATGGCTGCCAAATTTCATCACCTTACAAGATTAGTCGTAAGTCGTGAGTAATAAGTCGTAAGTAAATAACGACTGTTACAAAGAACTTGATATGACAAAATTAATAAAAAGGTTCTTTTTGTGCAAATAATACAATAAATTAAAATAAAAATTACAGATTCGTTAATTATTTAATCATTTTTATAAATAAATGACAATAATGCCGCCTGAAATAAGTACTTAAATGAAAACTTTCTATTTGGGTTTTGCGTCCGTTCGGCGCAATGGCTTGATGTGAATACCATTTTCACTATCATAAATGAGTAAATCTAAACGTCTTAAACGCGTTTCTTCCTGTTTGGCACTGATAACATACCAGGCAGATTGCTTTTTATACGTATTGGTTTGTGCTTCATAGAATTTCCAGGCATTTTTATTGGCTTTGAATTTCTTCTGATAGGCCGGTGGAAACTCTACTTTTTCCTGTTCAAACGAAGCAGATTTTTGTTTGCGTAAATCCCGATTGTAAAACAACTGTTTACCTTCTTCCATCACTAAGTCTTTTGCTATCAGTTCCTGTATCTTACGGATGTTTACATCGCTCCAGTTACTTTTCGGTCTTCGTGGCGTGAATCGGTTGCAATAACTTTCTTCATCGATTTTTGCCGCAACACCATCAATCCAGCCAAAACAAAGCGCTTCTTCCACCGCCTGTGCCCACACAATACTTTGCTTTCCGCTTGATTTTTTGTAATAGGCAATAAAGACTTCCTTTTCGCTTAAATAGTTTTTCTCAAACCATTTACGAAGTTCTGCTTGTGTTTTGAAATAAAGGGGCTTCATTATTCAAAATCTGTATCCATCCAGGCAATCATACCGCCTTTTAGATTGTATAATTTATCGAAACCCTGCGTGGCCATATACCTGCAGGCTTGTCCGCTGCGGTTGCCGCTTCTGCAGTAAATAAAATAGGTTTTGCTTTTATCCAAACCTGCCACTTTCTCTGTAAAACCGGGCTGCTGAATGTCAATAGCGATATGTCCGTCTATACTGGCATCTTCAATTTCTGCCGCGGTGCGAACGTCTAACAAAACAGCATGGTCTTTTTGTGCATTGTATGCTGCAAGAAATTCTTTGGGTGCTAAATCTTCGAAGGCCATTTTAAATTGATTTGAGATTTGAGAATTATGATTTAAGATTTATAATGAAATACAATATTAAATCTATTTTTTGAATAAAAAGAAATCTTAGTGCGGTAGTTTTTCTTTCAGCACACCATAAATAAAAGTTCCCAGCAATGCGCCGATCAATACAAGGATAAAACTCCAGAAACCTGCTCCGATTAAAATGTAAATAGGCCCGGGACAGGCGCCTACCAATGCCCAGCCTAAACCAAATAAAATTCCACCGAAGATGCTGGCTTTATAAGTCGTTGGTTTGGGTTGTATGGAAATAGGTGTGTCGTCAATGGCTTTTAAATGACTGCGTTTAATGTACTGTACAATAAAAACGCCCAACACTACGGCGCTGCCAATAATGCCATACATGTGAAACGATTCGAAACGGAACATCTCGTAAATACGAAACCAGGAAATCACCTGTGCTTTTGCCAATACGATTCCGAAAAATATACCGAGTAATAGAAATTTAAGTAGTCTCATTTTTATTTATTTTAAGATGCTGAAACAAGTTCAGCATGACGAATAGTGTTTATTTAAAGATTATTGGGATTAATAAATGTGTCATGACCAATCCACCGATAAAGAAGCCGATAACGGCTACTAAAGAAGGTAGTTGCAAATCACTTAAACCGGAAATGGCATGACCGGAAGTACAGCCGTTTGCCCAGCGGGTGCCAAAGCCAATCAGCAAGCCGCCGCCCAAAAGAATGGCAATGCCTTTTAGCGTAAAGATATGTTCAACAGAAAATAATTCTGCCGGCTCGAAAGATTGATTGGCAGCGATGCCTAAGTTATCCAGTGCCGTTTTTGTTTTATCTGAAACGATGACGGCATCACCGGCGTGCAGGAAATGAAATGCTAGAAAACCACCGATAATGGTTCCAAGCGTATAAATTAATAACCAGTCTTCCTTTTTCCAGTCATAATTAAAAAACGGAATTTTGCTGCCCGCGCCCAAAGCTGCACAGGTCGTTTTCATGCTGGTGGAGATGCCAAAACGCTGTCCGAAATACAACAACAGAAACAGATTGACGGCTATTAAAGGACCGGCAACATACCAGGGAAATGGCTGTACTAAAATACGCATACTCTACTTGTTTTATAGAGTAAAGGTAACAAAATATTTTAATTGCGAACAAAAAAAAATCCCAAGCTTTTAAGGCTTGAGATTTTTAAATCCAGTTGGTTAATTGATTCTAGCTTCCGCACATTTCGCACTCACCCGGATTTTCTAAAGAGCACACTTTTTGCGCTGCTAAAAAATCATCCACGGTCATGCCAAACTCTGCGGCTCTTTCTTCAATAGATTTTTCCTGTACTGCCGGTTCAGCCAGTGTAAATATTTCCTGTTGCGCATTTGCCACCCCTTCGTAAATTGGAGCAATAGTCGCCATTTTGTCTACATAAGCAGCGGTCACTTCTTTTTCTGCCGCGCTGTTGGATTGTTTTGCTTTTTCTACATCTACCGTAAACTTGATTGGGTCTACAGCCGGACGGGAACGCAAATAATACATACCTGTTTTCAATCCTTTCTCCCAGGCATAGAAATGAGCAGAAGTCAGTTTTTTGTAGTTAGGAGATTCCATGAATAAATTCAAGCTCTGGCTTTGGTCGATGAAAGCACCGCGGTCTGCCGCCATGTCGATGATGGAACGTTGTTTAATTTCCCAGGCCGTTTTGTATAATTCTTTTATGTCTTGTGGAATACCATCTATTGGCTGAATAGAACCGTTATTAGCGATAATCGCATTTTTCATTTCTTCGCTCCACAATCCTAAATCAATCAGGTCTTTCAATAAGTGTTTGTTCACTACCATAAATTGTCCGCTCAATACTCGGCGTGTATAGATGTTGGAAGTATATGGCTCAAAGCATTCGTTGTTTCCTAAAATCTGAGAAGTAGAAGCAGTTGGCATTGGTGCTACCAGTAAACTGTTGCGTACACCGTGCTCTTTTATTTCTTTGCGTAATGTTTCCCAGTCCCAGCGGTTGGTTGGTGTTACACCCCACATGTCAAACTGGAATTGTCCTTCCGAAATCGGAGAACCTTTGAATGATTCGTATGGGCCATCTTTTTTTGCAATATCCTTAGATGCACATAAGGCAGCGTAGTAGATGGTTTCAAAAATGTTTTTGTTTAAAATACGTGCTTCTTCACTGTCGAATGCATGACGCAGCATCATGAATGCATCAGCCAGACCTTGCACACCTAAACCTACCGGACGGTGACGCATGTTGCTATTACGAGCTTCCGGCACCGGATAGAAATTCACGTCTATTACCTTATTTAAGTTTTTGGTAACGATATACGTAATCTCGTATAATTTGTCAAAGTTGAACGTATTGTTTTCTACGAATCTGCTTAAGTTGATAGAGGCTAAATTACAAACGGCTACTTCATCAGCAGAAGTATATTCCATGATTTCCGTGCATAAGTTACTGGAACGGATAACCCCTAAATTTTTCTGATTGGATTTACGGTTTACATGGTCTTTGTACAGCATATACGGTGTACCTGTTTCTGTCTGGCTGTCCAGGATATGGAACCATAATTCCTGCGCATTAATTTGTTTGCGGAATTTGCCTTCGGCTTCATACTTCATGTATAAGGCTTCAAACTCATCACCGTATGTATCTGCTAAACCCGGGCATTCATTCGGGCACATTAAGGACCATTTGCCGTTGTCTTTTACGCGTTTCATGAATAAATCCGGAATCCACAAGGCAAAGAACAAATCACGTGCTTTCATTTCTTCTTTTCCGTGCGGGCGACGCAATTCCAGGAAGTCGAAAATATCTGCATGCCATGGCTCTAAGTAAATAGCGAAAGCGCCTTTACGTTTGCCACCACCCTGATCTACGTATCTTGCTGTTGAATTAAATACCTGTAACATCGGCACCAAACCGTTGCTCTCGCCGCCGGTACCTTTAATATAACTTCCTTTTGCTCTTACGTTGTGGATGCTTAAACCGATACCACCGGCAGCCTGAGAAATCTCCGCACAGTTTTTTAGTGTATCGTAAATACCTTTAATGCTGTCGTCTTTCATGGTTAATAAGAAACATGAAGACAATTGTGCTTTCGGTGTTCCTGCATTATATAAGGTTGGAGTAGCATGTGTAAACCATTTTTCTGACATCAGGTCGTAGGTTTCAATAGCTGCATCAATATCGTTTTTGTGAATACCCACCGCCACACGCATCAGCATATGCTGCGGACGTTCCACCACCTTACCATACATTCTTAATAAGTAAGATTTTTCCAGCGTTTTGAAACCGAAGAAATCATAATTATAGTCGCGGTGGTGAACAATAGCCGCATCCAGTCTGTCTTTGTGTGCCATGATGATTTCATATACATCATCCGCAATTAAAGGAGCCTGTTTGTTGGTTTTAGGATCGATATAGCTGTATAATTCCTCGACAATGCGTGAGAAATTTTTCTTGGTATTCTTATGTAAGTTAGAAACAGCAATACGTGCCGCTAAGATGGCGTATTCAGGATGCACTACCGTCATGTTGGCACTGGTACGTGCAGCCAACTCATCTAATTCGGTAGTGGTTACTCCGTCGTACAAGCCCTGTATTACGGCCTGTGCCACTCTATGCGGCATGACAAAGGTAGAATTTAAGCCGAAAGACAGCTTGCTGATGCGGGCTGTAATCTTATCAAAATGGACAGGTTCTTTTCTGCCGTCGCGTTTTATAACGTACATATTATATGGTTTAACTTGGTTGGAATATATTGTTGTTAATTAAAAGTCGTCGTAGTCCACTTCCACTGTTTTTTCGCCTGCTTCCATGCCTGCTTTTCCGTATTCAGTAGGTCGTTCTTCAAAGAAGTTTGTTTTTCCCTGTGTAGAAATTTTTTCCATGAAAGGAAAAGGGTTTTGCGCATTGTATACTTTAGGATATCCTAAAGCCAGAATCAATCTGTCTGCACAGAACTCAATGTATTCACACATCAGCTTATCGTTCATACCGATTAAGGAAACCGGCAATGAGTCTTTTACAAATATTTTTTCGCATTCTACTGCGTCGCAGATAATCTGGTAGATTTCTTCTTTGCTTAATTTGTTTTCCAGCATAGAATACAACAAACAAGCGAAGTCGCAGTGCATACCTTCGTCGCGGCTGATGAATTCATTGGATTTTCCAAGGCCTTTCATTAAACCTCTGTCTGTTAACCAGAAAATAGAACAGAAACTTCCGCTGAAGAAAATACCTTCTACCGCTGCAAAAGCCACCAGACGGTGTGCGAAGGAAGGAGCACTGTCAATCCATTTCAAAGCCCAGGTTGCTTTCATTTTTACACAATCCAGCGTTTCCATGGCGTTGAACATTTTATCTTTTTCAGAAGAATCTTTAATGAATGTATCAATCAACAGAGAATACATTTCAGCATGTACATTTTCAATGGCTACCTGAAAACCGTAGAAGCAACGAACCTCCGGAATGGTAACATCCTGCATAAAATTCACTACTAAGTTTTCGTTTACAATTCCATCGCTGGCTGCGAAGAAACCCAGTACGTGTTTTACGAAATGGCGTTCGTTATCGTTTAATTTTTTATCCCAGTCGATAACATCCTGACTTAAGTCTACTTCTTCCGTCACCCAGAAACTGCGTAAGGCAGTTTTATACATCGCCCAGATTTTATCGTGTTTGATTGGAAACAACACAAAGCGGTTATCGCTTTCCTGTAAAATTTTTTCGGTCGCCAATGCAGTATCCATTTAATGTTGTGTTTTAAACGTTTTTGTATAAAAATATATTTGAAAAGCAGGATTTTTGTGTTTCATCGTTTCCGACATCTTAAAGCTACTTTAATGATTTAAATAATCCGTTTGAACTTTTCCACACGCTGTTTATTGGAAGTGTTAATAATCATAATATGATTGAAATTGAAGGAGTTAAAGCGGTTGCCCACATCTTTATAAAATTTCAACAAGCATGTGTACAGTACGTGAAAAAAAAGTGTAAAAAAGAGTTGCACAAATGAGATTTATTGCAATTCGACAGTTTGAGACTAAATAAAAAAAACCGCCTTTTTTATTAGACGGTTTCAATATTTTTTTTATTTTGTTTAGTTGAGAATTTTCAATATTTCCCTGCCAGAATCGGTGTGTTTGGAGTTGTTTTATAAGCATAGTTTACAAGAGTGGTATTTAACTGATAAACACCAAAATTACTGGATGTTGTAAATTTTATATTCATCCAGCCATAATGAAAACCATCATTTTGTAAAATCCTGAAACCTATGATATAATTTTTTGTGCTCCCTATTGAGGAGATTAACTCCAGTCTGCTTTCTGTAAAATAAGTATTATTGATTAGGTCATTTGAAGTGAAATCAAACGTTTGGCTGCTTAGGTCACCAAACAGGCCATCTTTTCGACCTAGTTCTGCACCATTAATACTATAGATATTTGAAACACCAGTGTTGGTGACAAAGCTCGCATTGTCAATTCTTAAATCGTTGATATTGTTATTATCTAGATCAATAGAATCGCCGACATAGTTATCCTGAACTTGCCAGTTTACAAGACGATACACAACGCTAGTATCCGTCTGTGGTGTCGGTGTTGGATTTCCACCAGGCGTTGTAGGTATACAACTGCTTACAAGTAAACTTAGTAATATTACTGTAATTGCAAAGAAGAATGTTTTTGTTAATTGCATTTTATAAGATTTATCTTATTTGAAATTTTTATTGGCCAGTAATAATATTATCCATTTGATATCTGCCATTTTCTATTTTTATATTTACTGTATTTGGTAAGATTGTATTGTCGGGTATACCAATCACTTTTACCCAGAAATATAAATAGCTCCCATTTTTAGGCTTTCTCAAGATCCAATATCTGTATTCATTTAGAGGCAGACCTTCATTATTTATTAGACTTCCTAAAATGCCTCCTGAAGTATAACCAATTCCAGACCCAGGCTCAAATGGCCATCCTGATACCAAATCTTTTTGTCTCCATTCTGTATTTGTTGGAATGCTGCTATTTGAAACAACAGTATTATAGGGAAAGCTACTGTAGTAAGGTGATGCATTATTCCATAAAAATTCATAGTCTGCATTTGGAATACTAAAATATGCTCTGAAATAAGAATATGCCATTCCTGGTGTTGTTCCGTAGTATTTATCGATTCGAAATCCAATCTCGTCTCCGTCAATATTTATAGTTTTAGTTATTATGCTATCCTGGTCTTCTGTATTTAATGTTGGATATTTTCCAGCCAACGATAAATTAACGCTAAATAGATTAGTTGGCGATGGTGTGCCACCGCCAATAGGTGGCGGTACGCAACTTGTTATTAATAAGCTTAATAATACTACTGCTGTTGACAGAAAGAATGTTTTTGTTGTTTTCATATCAGTGTGATTTATTAATTTGAAATTATTGTCCTGTGGTGATGCTATCCATTTGATATCTTCCATTTTGTAGGGTAAGCCCATTTGCATTTTTTAGTTTAATCCAATAGTATTGATAAGAATATCCCTTTAATTTCCTAAGTATCATGTACCTGTCATTATTTGAAGGGAAGCCACTAAATTGTGGAATTGGGATTGGATTTAAGCCGCCATCTACAGCTTGAAAATAAAATGAGAAATTAAAATTATCATATTCATTCCATTCTGCTGAAATTGGATTTTGTGTTTTCCAAGAATAACTTGTGTCTATATCATTAGGCACATTGAAATTTGCTGCAAAAGTTGTTATATAGTTATTGTTGTTGGTAAAGCTGTTATTAGTTAATATTTCAAACGTAGAATTTAGACCTTTAGTGTTTATTGAAAATTGTTTTCCGACAACCCAATTCCCATATCCATATGTTAGCCTAAACTTAATACTGTCGCCATCTACAACAATAATTTTCTTGTTTTCACCATAATTCAGTGTATATGTAATATTGATATCAAACTGATTACTTGGTATCGGATTTCCACCAACAGGCGTTGTAGGTACGCAACTTGTTACAAATAAGCTCAGCAATATTATTGTAGTTGCAAATAAGATTGTTTTTGTTCTTTTCATTGTAGATGACTTGTTTTTTGAAATTATTGACCTGTAGTGATGCTGTTCATCTGATATTTGCCGTTTAATACCTTGAAACCAGGATAAGGCCCATTATTGTCTTGTCTAACTCTTATCCAATAATATTGATGTTGTGAGTTTTTTAATTTTCTAAGCACAATGTATTGGTCTGTATTTTTTTTCATACCATAAGTATAACCCGATGGCAATCCCCATCCGGATAATGATATGTCTAATGTTGCAGCATTAATATATGGTTTTGCA
Organism: Chitinophagales bacterium; assembly: GCA_020848255.1. GTDB lineage: Bacteria > Bacteroidota > Bacteroidia > Chitinophagales > JADIYW01 > JADJSS01. The sequence goes on along the minus strand of JADLAJ010000218.1, from coordinate 2,535 downwards.
AAACCCGAAACTACATATATAAATGGTAACCACGGATTAGCAGTATATGCATCATTAATAAGTATACCTTCATTTATTGTATTAGCATCTACAGGAGTTTGAGTGTTGTCATATTGGTTTGTATTCAGATTATATGGATATTCTTTTGTATTTAAGATTTCAAAATTTGGATGATTAGTGGATATAATCAGATTTCTTGTGAAATCTTCATTGAACAAACCGGTAAAAAATTGAAATGACAGACTATCGCCATCCACTACAATAATCGTATCAACGGTACCTCCAACTTCCGTTGCTAGGTTTACATTGAAAGTATTTGACGGCGTAGGGTTTCCGCCTACAGGCGTTGTAGGTATGCAACTGGTTGCAAATAAGCTCAGCAATAATACTGTTGCAGAAGTGAAGATAATTTTTGTTGATTTCATTATGCTATATTTTGAATAGAAGAAAATATCTAATTCAAATGTAAAATGTATATTTTTAATTTGCCGGTACAAATAAATGGCTGTGTCATAATAAAACACACACTTATAAATTGTAAATAGCAGATTTACAATATTATACAATAATATTGTGTCATTAAAAAAGTAAAAATGATCTGCAGGTTTTATTCCATATTCCGGCTATCGATGATAATCGTCACTGGTCCGTCATTCAGCAATTCCACTTTCATGTCGGCACCAAAGGCACCGCTGTAAATTTCTTTTCCGAACTGAGTTTGCATGTCCGATAAAAACTGCTCATATAAGGGAATGGCAGTGTCCGGTCTGGCGGACCGCGTAAAACCCGGGCGGTTGCCTTTTTTCGTGGAGGCAAAAAGGGTGAATTGAGAAATCACTAAAATATCGCCGTTGATATCCTGTACCGACAAATTCATTTTGCCATCGGCATCGGAGAAAATCCGCATCTGGATGATTTTTTTGACGAGCCAGTCGATGTCTTGTTGCGTATCGTTTTCTTCAATCCCGAGCAAAACCAGCAGGCCGGATTTTATTTCACTTTTTAACTGACCGTCAATGGTGACGGAGACATGAGTAACTCGTTGGATGACGGCGCGCATAGACAAAAGTAAGGAGGAGTAAGTAATAAGTAATAAGTTTTGCAGATAATTTTTATGGAAATCGACCTTCATTTGTATCTCAATGGTAAAAGGTACGATATGCAACTGCAACAAATACACAATAAGATTTATGAAATCAGAGGTATAAAAGTGATGTTAGATTTTGATTTGGCAGAGCTTTACGAAGTGAAAACTGGAGTTTTAAATCAATCTGTAAAAAGAAATATCTTAAGATTTCCATCAGATTTTATGTTTAAGCTTACATCGGATGAATGGGAAGTAATGCGGTCACAATTTGTGACCGCATCACAAAGTAAGAGAAATATTAATGTAACACCCTATGCTTTCACTGAGCAAGGTTTGGCTATGTTAAGCGGTATATTAAATTCTGAAAAGGCAATTAATGTAAATATTGCCATTATGCGTGCATTTGTCTATTTAAAACAGTTTGCGCTAACCAATAAAGAATTGACAGAAAAACTTAAAAAGCTGGAAAGGAAAACCAACAAGCAATTTAAAGATGTGTATGAAGCATTGGATTATTTATTAAAGAAGGATAAAATAGAAACAGAGCAAAATAATAGAGTAAGAATTGGGTTTAAAAGAGAAAATGATTAATCACTTCCTCTCCCAGTAATTGATATCCTTAATATTCTGGATGATGTTAAGATAATTCTCGTAACGCGTAGCCGCAATCTTAGTATTTTCTACCGCTTCTTTTACGGCACAATTAGGTTCGTTCTGGTGCAGACAATTATTGAACTGACAGCCTTCCGCAAATTGTTTGATGTCTTTGAAATAACCTGAAACTTCTTCCGGTTCCACTTGCAACAGCATGAATTCCTTGATGCCGGGCGTGTCGATGATAAAGGAGTTTTCCATAATCTGAAACATCGTAGCAAACGTAGTGGTGTGCATGCCTTTACCCCATTTTTCTGAAATTTTTCCTGTCTTCAGATTCAGATCCTTGTTGATGGCGTTTAACAAGGTAGATTTTCCAACACCGGAATGCCCCGCCACCAAAGTTGTTTTATTTGCTAAAGTGGATTTTATTTTGTCAATGCCTTCATTTGTTATAGTTGAACTGCAAATCACTTCATAGTCTAAATGATTGTACACGATTTGCATGTATTCCAGCAGCTCTTTGTCTTTCTCGCGAATCAAATCGATTTTATTGATAACAATCTTCACCGGAATGTGAAACGATTCAGCAGCGGCGATGAAACGGTCAATAAAACCTAAGGAAGTGCGGGGTTGTGCAATGGTAACCACCAGTAAAGCCAGGTCAATATTCGAGGCGATGATGTGTCGCTGATGTTTGTTTCTCGGTGACTGGCGAATGATGTAATTGCTGCGCGGATGAATTTCGTTGATGATAAATTCACCGCCTTCTGTTTTTTCCATGCTTACATAATCGCCCACGGCAATCGGATTGGTGGTATCCAATTCCTGTAACTTGAACTTGCCTTTCAGGC
>JADLAJ010000217.1 GCA_020848255.1 Chitinophagales bacterium | reverse complement strand
TTTTGGGAAATGAGTTCATTGAAACCAGTACTGTGGGCGAAATTGTAATGGAAAAAGGTTTTTACGATTTTGAAAACAAATACGTAAACGATAATGCTAAGATTTATATTCCGGCTCCGGATATTTCGGAAGAGCAATTGAAGAAAATTCAGGAAACTGCCAGAAAAGCTTATCATGCCTTAGCATTGGAAGGTTTATCCAGAGTCGATGTGTTTTTAACTGAAAATAATGAAGTGATTATAAATGAACCCAATACATTGCCTGGCTTTACCTCTATCTCGATGTATCCAAAATTATGGGAGCATTCAGGACTGAAATATGCAGATTTAATTGAAAAACTGATTCATCTGGCTATTGAAAGACATCTCAAAAACAGCAATTTACAGCGGGTTAGAGTTCAATAAGCATCTGTATTATTGTTTTAATTACCACTTACTATACTAAACCTACCGCTTACTCATTAATCCTTGATTTATATCAAGAGTTTGTGCAATTTTGGTATACCATAAAACAAAAAAGCATAACATATGAAAAAGGCATTTTTTCTAATGTGTTTTGTAGCCACAGTGGTTACAGCATTAGCACAACGAAAAAATGAAACAAAAGACCCTTTTATCGGCACCTGGAAATTCAGCAATAAAACAGCAATGAATGATTTCCAGAAAGTATTTCAGGATAAGCGGGATTATCCGTCTGAATATTTCACCTTTGAGTCCAATCATACATTTATCCACGAATTTTATGATAAAAAGAATAATCTGGTGAAAACACTCAAAGGTAAATGGAAATCTGTCAATGATAAAATCAATATTTCATATACAGGTATTGATTTTAATCTGATTACCACCTATTTCTTTATAGGCAAAGATTTGGTGTTAGGACAAAATTTCAGTCATGTTATCTTTTCCAGAGAAGCTCCTGACTTTAATGTGGCATTGAAATAAATTCTAATACATTCCTTTATTAATAAGGTTTTTTATTTAATGAGGGATTCCCAGTATACCTCGTTTTTTATTTGTTTTTACTGATTTTTTAATTCAAAATTTCATTATTTATTGAAAGTTTAAAAACTATCATAATTATTAATTTAACACACTATACATCAAATCCAACTTAAGTTTACGTTCACTTCACAATCAGTGACATTTTGTTTCGGCAAGTTTAAAGTTCACATTGGTTTAACTTCGCTTTTACAAGAAATACATTTTTAAATCAAACTTTCGTAATTGGATTTATTTGACAAACATCAATGCCCTGATGTAACTTTGTAGTGTCAAATATTGACAAACAATTAAATCTTTTTAAAAATGGAATTCGCACAAAAATTCAAAGAAGCTGTAGACAGCTTTACTGCTGAAACAAAAGCAAACGTTACTGAGTTACGTTACAATGTAGAAAACACTGTAAAAAACGCTGTAAGTGAAGCAAAAGAAGAAGTTGAGTTACAAAAAAACCACTTCAAATCAACATCTGAAAGAATTCAGGCTAAATTGAAAGGTCCTTTCACTTTAGAGAAAGTTCAGGCGGATGTTAAAGAAGAAGCTAACATTTTAGTAGCTGACTTAAAAACTACGTTCAACAGAAATGCTGACCGAGTTAAAGGTTTATTCAACGATGCTTCTGCAAAAGTTGAACATCAGGTGAAAGAAGTTAAAGCTGAAGTAAAAAAAGCTACTTCTAAAGCTAAAACTAAAGCAACAGCGTAATCCTGTAAACAGATTGCATTTTTAAAAAGAGCCGCCAATATAAAGAGCGGCTCTTTTTTTTATCTTTGACATTCAAAAGATTCTTCACTTCTTCCGATAACCATCGGAACAGAATGACAAAAAATGTATGAGAATAGTAGGACAAATAGAACACCCGGTTATTAAAATCACCGTGATGCAGATGAACAACCGCTATGTGTTGAAACTGGAAGCTAATATGCTGGAACAAACCTATAAGTTCAACGAAGACGATAATCTGCGCACGATGGCAGATATTGAAAAACTGGTGGATGAAACCTTTCTGAATGAATGTTTAAAGCGCTTTTCAGACATGAATAAAAGCCGGGGTGAAACCTACCAGCGTAATATCATAAAATAGTAAAAGTGAGAATAAAAGTGAGTGTGATTTTAATTACTTTCTGCAAAATCACGTTTTTTGTAATTGCCTTTTATAAACTCCTGTGCAATTATATCTGCCGTTTCTCTGCCGGAGCGCAAAGCAGATTCCATACTACCAACAGATAAACTATCGCCACAGGCATAAACTGTATTACTTATTTTTTTAGAGAATTTTACTTCATCTAAAATTGGTTTAAACGGCATGGCATATTTGATGTGATAAGTTTTAACATGCTGCCAGTCCATCACTTTCAATCCAAACCATTCCGATAATTCAGTCAGACATTTTACTTCGAGCTCTTCATCGTCCAAATCATGCTCTTTTACCACGTTTACAGCAACCAAATGCTTTCCTTTAGGTGCATACTCAGGATGCAGCAAAGAGGGCACAAAAACATGATTTACAATGGTCGTTCCGTTATTCCCGTTTAATATCACAACCGGCTTGCTAAGCGGTGCTTTATCTGTTGTAAAATATAAAGTAGAAACGTGGGAGCATTCAGCCGGCATTATCTTTTCACCTGCCATTAAATTAGCATCAATGGCATTAGTAGCAACTACAACAAATTTAGATTCTAAAAAATCGCCGTTTATCAGTTCTACCCCATTATCCGTTATTCTCTTTACTTTGGTTTTAAAAGAAATCGTGTTATCATCCAGTTGTGCAGCAATAGAAGAAGCAATTTTTCCAATTCCATCCTTTGGCAAAGCTACATGATCCTGGAACAAGGATTTCAGGTATACTTTCGAAAAACGGGAAGAGGACTGTAAATTATAGTCAAAAATATTGGCCGCCAGCATAGGTCTGAAAAACGAGTCAATCAGTTTTTTGCTGAACCCTGTTTTCGACAAATACTCAAACGTAGAAGAATCCGGTTCTTTCACCAGTTTATTGTAGGTGGAAGTTTTTAATTTTGCATACAAACCAAATAATCGAATTTTATCGGTAAAGGAGGCATTTTTAGCCAATGCCGTAGAAACCGTATCAATAGTTTGATATAAAGGATTTGTAAAGAGATTAAAGGTTCCCTGATAGTGTAATAAATATCCCGGATATGAATTTTTCAGTTCCAGCTTGTTGAGATTAATAATTTTAGCCAGTTCCGTAGTGGAATGATGATAAAAATGCACCCCTCTGTCCAGCGTGAAACCATCCATTTTATCAGAGCGTGCCCTGCCTCCTGCCTGCGAAGAAACTTCCAGTACTTTTACATTCAGACCTTTGCGCTGAAGGTAATAAGCTGCTGACAAGCCGGAAAATCCGGCACCTACTATTATAACATCTATGGGTTTCATCTCGGGAAAGCAAAATTATAGCAAATAGTATACTACAAGCGCTCAGAGAAGATTAATTATGCATTAAGCGAAGTTTATTATTAAGGGCATGAAACAACCAGCGGTGGTGTAGTTATAACGTTGCTTTTATGTCCCGCCCTGTCTTTTATGTATATCTCAAATACTAATGTATCGTAAGGGTGCTGAAATAAAAGACAAGAAGATTCATCGAACAAACCAATACCCAAATTGCCAGCTAACTTTATATCTATAGCACCAGAAATTGCTTTTGTTGTTCCTTTTTGAGGGATAATTGGCAACACCTGTGGTATTTTGTCAAGTGAATATTTAACATCTCTGATAAAAATTCTTGAAACAGAGCCGGAATCATTATTTGTTAACTTACCTAAATCACCATCACCATCTGTAAATGTAATTCTAATGTTTCCGGTATCAGGTATTATATAGGGTTGCGTAATGCTATATGACGCAAATTTTATAACAGGCTCAACAGGATATTCCGGTGTCTTAAAACAAGCATTTATTCCTAAAAAACAAATGGCAAATATGATGGCGAGTTTTAACTTCATAAGATTTCTTATACCTTTGTTACGTGCAATCATCAATTTCAAAAATACGCGAAAAAATCTTTTCAAACGACAATTTTAATTTTGAAGAAATAGCACTTCAACTTTTCGATTTCCAATATACACACAATTTGGTTTACAAGCAATTTGTCGACTACTTAAAAATAAACGCTGCGGAGGTTCAAACTGTTCAGCAAATTCCGTTTTTACCAATAGAATTCTTCAAAACACACCGCATTCTAACTGAAAACGCTGAAATGCAAAAAATATTTGAAAGCAGCGGCACCACCGGGCAAATAACCAGCAAGCATATGGTGGCTGATTTAGCATTATATGAAGAAAGTTTTGAAAAAGGATTTCAGCAGTTTTACGGCAATATAGAGGACTATACCATTCTGGCACTACTTCCCTCTTATCTGGAACGCGACACTTCCTCGCTGGTATACATGGTAGATGATTTGATAAAGAAATCTAAAAATCCGGATTCAGGTTTTTATATGAACAATCTGGAAGAGCTGGCAAAGAAAATTAAAATTCTGAAATCTGAATTCATAAATAAAAAAATCATACTCATTGGAGTTACCTTTGCTTTGCTGGATTTTGCAGAAGAGTTTCCCATGGACTTATCCGATGTAATTATCATGGAAACCGGCGGCATGAAAGGCAGACGTGAGGAACTGACCCGTGAGGAAGTGCATGCTATTTTAACCAAGACTTTCAATGTAAAAACGATTCATTCAGAATACGGAATGACGGAATTATTATCACAGGGATATTCCGCAGGAGACGGTGTTTTCGAAGTGCCGAAATGGATGAAAATCTTAAAGCGTGATATTTATGACCCGATGAATATATCTTCAACTCCGGGACGTGGCGGCTTGAATGTAATTGATCTGGCTAATATTTATTCCTGTGCATTTATTGCCACGCAGGATTTAGTTAATATCAAAAGTGAAAGCGAATTTGAAGTGCTGGGAAGATTAGACAATTCGGATATTCGCGGATGTAATTTGATGGTGGCGATGTAAAAGATTGCTTCGTGCCTCGCAATGATGAGAATCTCATTTAGGAAATAATTTACTTCCAGCCTTTAATTTCCTGCTGTAAACGTTTCAAGGGCAAACCCATCACGTTAAAAAATTCACCAATCACTTTTTCTACACCAATATATTCCTGTACGTTGTAAGAACCGGCTTTGTCAAACGGTTGAAATTCGGAAATATAGCCTCTTATTTCATCGTCTGATAATTCTTTAAAAAAAACTTTTGCGTGCTCAGAAAAGGAAATTTGTTTTAATTTTTTACGGATACTCACTCCAGTCACCACATCGTGCGCTTTGCCATTCATGGCTTTTAATAATTTAAACGCCTGTTCAGCATTTTTGGGCTTCCCAATCAGTTTTTTCTCAAAAATCACCACCGTATCCGCGCAAACTATAAAATGTTCATCTTCACCTAAATAGGAATATACATCAAACATCTTCAGCTTGGAAAGGTATTCCGGTACTTTGTAATAATCCATGTCATATGGGAAACTTTCTGCCACATTGGGTTTTACCACTTCTATATCAAATCCTGCATCTGATAAAATTTCTAATCGCCTCGGAGACTGAGAACCTAAGATAATTTTGGTTGGTTTTTGCATTACTTTAGAATAGCTTATTAATGAAATTGACAAACTGTACGAACAGGTACGGTCCAATTCCACTCCTAAAGTACAACATCGTTGCTATACCAAGACACATAAAAACCTTTATTAAATTGCTAACAAAATGAAAGTTAGCGGAAGATTCTGCTCTAATAATAAAGAAAATTATAAGCAATAAAGGCAAAACCAGTCCAATTCCGATAAAAATAGAAACTATTTTTAATTTAACTGTCGGAAAAAACCACATAAACGATACAAGAAGCAACAACAAAAGGAAACATAATACACAGGCGGTTATTTTTGCGCCCCTGATCCCAAAAACGATTGGAATAGTTCTGCCGCCAAATTGTCTATCTCCTTCCATATCCTCAATGTCTTTTATTATCTCTCTTAAAAAAGTAGTAAAAAATGCAAATAAACCATATACAATCGCAGCAATGGCAATTCCGCTTCTTATATAGGACTCATTCGCCGTTATTTCACCCGTTTCACTGCTCTCAAACAAAGCAATTAAAAGTATGGTAAAACTGGTACACAGGGCAATCATAAAATTTCCTACAATTAATTGCTTTTTAAAGGTGTGCGCATAGAAATTCAAAATCACCATAACGATGATGGGTAATGTAGATAACCTGAAGTTTTTAGTAAGAAACGCCAATGCCAGTGTACATACCACGCCCAGCACACAAAGGATTTTGTAATAATTATAGGCCGCTGTTTCATCTACGGTTTTACCAATAATAACCTTATGTGGTCTGTTTACCATATCAATATCCACATCAAAAATATCATTCACCACGTAGCCTCCGGCTGCAATAAATAAGGTTGCGAGTACTAACAACAGAAATTCGAGATTATTTAAAACATGGCTGAAGTAAAATAATTTGTATGGCGATGCGGCAACCAGACAAATACGGAACAGGTACATTGTAGCTGCAATAATAAAAAGATTGACCGGTCGCGTTAGTTTTATATAATTCATGGATACAGTAATTTGTAATTTATATTCAGTTTCATTTAAAATTTAAACCAATTGTCCTGCACTTTCAAGACCATCTCTATCACTTCTCTAACACAGGCATCACCGCCTTTTTGTGCGCATATGTAATCTGCAATGGATTGTATTTCAGGTACGGCATCATTGGGACAACATTTTAATCCGCAGGTAAGCATTGCTTCATAATCGGGAATATCATCTCCAATATATAACACTTTTTCAGGTGAAATATTTTCTGTCGACAAAAATTCATTCAGCACACTTAGCTTATGACTGACACGGAAATAATTATGTTTGACACCTAATACTTCGAATCGTTTATGAACTGCTTTCGAAGTTCCTCCGGTGATGATACAAACGGTATATCCCTTTTCTATAGCTGTTTTCAGCGCAAAACCGTCCTTTGCGTTGAATGTTCGCTGTAAATCACCAGTTTCTGTTGCCAGCAGCTGATTATTGGTAAAAACACCATCCACATCAAAAACAAAAGTGCTGATGTTGCTTAATTTTTTCAGAAAATGCTGTTTTTCCATGGCGCAAATATACATTTAGTATGCATATTGACCAACAATACCACGTATTGGGTATTTTTTGTATTGATTTTGGTATTAAATTTGAGTATAACTGAAAAACAAAATCTTATGAAGAACTTAACTTTATTATTATTTACATTTTTTTCATTCTCTTTTGCGGCTATCGCACAAAATGGAAAAGTGGTTATGTGCGAAGATTACAGCAAAACAGATGGCACACCAACCGGTATAAATAAAAACTGGGATATCGAAAAAGAGAAAGGCAGCTACGTATATATAATCTATTCTCAGGATGCCATTATTAAAGACAAACTGATGCTATATGTAGACAAAAAGAACGACAATGGCAGCTATATCGCATTTGATACGCAGGAATTTACATATGATCCGAAAATAGACAGAAAAAAATGGGCGATGTTTGACTATAAATTTACGGAATCCGGTGATTACAGAATTTCCGTAATGGGAAAAGGTGATGATGCACTGGCACTTACCTATACCAACATTGGATATATGAAAGAAAGCGGTGATAGTAAAACTGAAGCAAAAGATGGTGAAACGGATACCTACTATTATGAAGATTCAAAAATTACTTTTGGGGAAAGTGTGAATGACAAAGCTGAAATGACCGGCGAAGCATCTGAATTTAAATTAAAAAGCGGTAAAAGAGAAATTATATGCCTGCTTCAGCAAGACAAAGCATTAAAATGCAAAGAGATCATAGTTAGTGTATACTTTGGCGATAACTATACAGAAAAAGTATCTGAAGAAAAATATACGATTGGCGGACTCGATTGGGACTGGGTTAAAGTGCCTATTAATGTTACTAAGGTTGGGAAATATGTTGTAGACATTTACAATCAGAATGACACTTTTATAAATACCGGCTATTTTGAGATAAAGAAATAATTTTTAATGTAAAATAACTACCACACTGCATGGTGATCTTCTGACACGCCTAATGCTGTAAATTTTTCTTCTTTTCCGTCAATAATTACAGTCCCGTCAAGGGTGCCGAATGGTTGTATAAATTTGCTTTTCATAATGAGTGCATTAAGATTTTCACGTCGCGCACCTCTTGGCGAAAGATGACAGTTCAAAATCCCATCAGCAGATTCAATCAGCCAGTCCGTTTTATCGAAAGGTTCCTGCATGGTAAATTTTGCATTGGATAATAATATTTTCTTGCCATCCACCCACAAAACATTTTCCATATTGGCATTAAACCTGTCCACCAGATTTACGGCAATAATTTTTCCTGACTCCGTATTGCCTATAAACGACAGCCAGTTCCAGATGGTTTCGCGCGGCGGATAACCTTTGGTAAAATCTATAGAACCGTATTTTCCGCTGCTGGCATAAGTATTTACACCACCGTTATTAATTTGCACTTTTACCGGTACACAACAGTTTTTATAGGTGAAATTAAAAGGTCTTTTATCTTTGGAAGGTGCCACTATACTTGCGCCGTTGCTATTGTTTTCTGCCTCGATAAACATTTTATATTTACCCGAATACTGCAACAGCATTTTTCCATTTTCCGTTTTGATAGAATAATTTCCCAACTTCCATTCACTGTTCAAATCAGGATTAAAATCATTGCCAAAACCCAACGGAACCGTGGTTTTATCTTCTTCAAAAATGCCGTCTTTTAATGAATAGAAATAGGAAAAAGCAGTCGCCACCATTCCTGCATCCACAATCGCTATACCGCAGATTAAATCAGGACTAAAAACACCAAAAAATATCCAGGCCTTTCGTTCCGTTCTTCTTTTTTTAGTTAACAATCCCTGCTTATCCCAAAATGAAGTATCTACGTTTGTAATTAAATCATCATATACCCCAAATGGAATATGGGTGTTATTGGCAAATAAGGAAATTTGTTTAGGCTGTATCATGATTATTTTGTGTGCTAAATTAAAAAAGTGAATTTCAATAAATATACGGATAAAAATCAGCCCAGTAAATCTTCTATAAACTTATTTTCAAATTTCTTTCCCGGGTCAAATTCATCTTTCAGTTTTTTAAAATCTGCTATTTTTTCATACTGCTGGTGCAGGTAATTTTTATCCATCGTAAATTCTTTCCCCCAATGTGGCCTGCCGTTGTATTGTTTGGCAAATGCTTCATATTCGGGCAATACTTTATCCCATTTTTCATGCGCATAATTATATAAACCCAGCCATAATGCATCGCGTTTATAACAGCCACTCAGCCAGAAATCATCGCCTTTGGTAAATCGTATTTCCTGAATAAAATTCAGATTGTATTTATTCTCCGTAATGAACTTTTTATAGGCTTTTAAAATCTCTTTAGCACGACTGATATCAAATGTCCATTCCGTTTCGCGGTGTAGTGGCGGCTCCGGAACGATATATACTTTATAGCTTTTTTCGATTCTGTCTAAGGGCCCTTTCATATTCCAGGTAAGCATAGTATTCAAAGACTTTGCAATGAACGGGAACAGTTTTGCGATAAAAACTAAAAATCGATAAAACACTACCGACAATAAGTAATCTTTGAGGAAAACACGAATTTTACTGTCGTCTGGTTTTTCATGTGTCCGTTTATAGCGGAATACAATAATATCTTTACAGGGTGGCAGCCACCATAATTTAAAGTGGTCATTGTCTTTTAAATAATCATCGAGATGTTCAACCACTTCATCAAAAGGAAGGGTGGTTGTATAATCATGCAGCGTAAATGCATCCGTTACCTGCAAGGTAATTTCTGAAATCACACCGAGGCAGCCTAAATTCACCACGGATGCATTAAATAAAGCTGAGTCTTTTTCTTTATTGATAATTTGTTTTGAACCATCCGCTTTAATTAAACTAAACTCTCGCATTTGCGAACCCAGAATCTGAAACTGAATGCCAGAACCATGTGTACCTGTGGAAATGGCACCGGCGATAGATTGCTGATCAATAGAACCTAGGTTTAGTAAGGCCAGCCCTTCTTTGTCTAATAAAATATTTAGTTGCCAGAGTTTGATGCCGGCTTGTACAGTCACTAACTTTCGCTCTTTATCAATATGGGTAATCTTGTTGTAGTAATCTAAATTAAGCAGTGCTTCATTAGTGGCACATATCCCCGACCATGAATGCCCGGTGCCCACCATTCGTATTTTTTGGTGATTTTTTACAACGGAGATAATCTCCTCTTCTGTTTCCGGCTGAAAATAGTTGGCAACCTGACTCTGTACATTTTTTGCCCAGTTTTTGAAAACGTAATTCTGCTGCTGCTTCATGAATTAAAAGTAGCAAAAAAATTGGAACAGGGATAACACAGATTAAATAGAATAGTACGATTGCATATGTACAATCATTCTATCATCTGAGAAATCATAATAATCTGCTAAATCTGTGTTCTATTTTACCAGTTCGCCATA